>PXDG01000105.1 GCA_003565105.1 Parcubacteria group bacterium
ATTGGTGTGGAGGGTTGAAAGTAGTAAATGTCCTGTTGCTGCGGCTTGAATGGCTACTTTGGCAGTTTCTTTATCTCGAATTTCACCAATGAGGATGATATTGGGGTTCTGTCGGAGGAGTGCTTTGAGCGCGGTGGCAAAGGTGTACCCAGTATCTTCATTGACAGTCGTTTGAAGGATTCCTGAGAGGTTGTATTCAATAGGATCTTCAATGGTAATAATTTTGACTCCTGGTTGGTTGAGGGTATTTAGTGCTGAGTAAAGAGTCGTAGACTTTCCTGCACTGGTTGGTCCAGTAACCAAGACTAGACCGCTCGTTTTTTGAAGTTGGTTCTGTAATAGTTGCAGGTTATAGTCGTCCATTCCCAATTGTTCCAAGGTCATTTTATCGATATCTGCCTGGAGTATTCGGAGTACCACGGTTTGTCCGTATCCTCCAGGGATCATTGAAACACGAACATCATAGCTTTTGTCTTCAAAGATAGTGAATCGACCTTCTTGAATAGTATTGGCCACATCCAGGGGCAGGCCTGTAATGATTTTGAGCTGTGAAAGAATTTGCGGATAGAGTGCTTTGGGAAGAAGAGCTGTTTCTTGGAGAAGTCCATCAACACGAAAACGTACGATCAAATTACTTCGATCAGGTTCGATATGAATATCTGTAGCACGAGACTTGATAGCTGAGGCAGTAATAATTTCCAGTTGATCTTGTACTGACATTTCTTCAGAAAGATTTTGAAGTACTGTAATATCTACTGTTTCGGGAGTGTATTTTTTGAGATAGACTCCTCGAGATAGAGATGAACTTAAAGTTTCTTCATATAATTCTTCAATATAGGTCATATCTCCTGCTACTTCGATCACTTCTTGAAGGGATGTTTCCCCTTGGAGTGCGTGTAATATACCATCTTGAAATAAGGTGATCATACCATTTTCAATGGCTTTACGGAAGATCTTGAATTCAGGTTCTTGATTGAGAATCATCTCTTTGACATTGTCACGGGCTTCAAAGAGTTCGTATATCGCAAATCTACCTTTATATCCAAGTCCATAGCATTTAGGACAGCCTACTGGTCGATATAGAGTATTGATATTTTGAGGGATATTCACCCCAGATTTGGGAGAGATTACAGCGAGAGATTTTTTGATAATATCAGTTTCTTGTTCATTCGGAACATAGGCTTCTTTGCAATCACATAATGTGCGTAACAATCGTTGAGCTACTAATAAATTTGTTGCAGAAGTTATTAAGTTGTCTTTGACTCCGAGTTCCCCTAATCGAGTAACGATACCTACAGAATCATTGGTATGGATGGTGGAGAAAACGAGATGTCCTGTAATAGCAGCGTTGATAGCTATGTTGGCAGTTTCTTGATCTCGAATTTCTCCGATCATCACTACGTCGGGGTCTTGTCGTACGATGGCTCTTAGACCTGTAGCAAAGGTGTATCCGCGTCGTGTATCGACTTGAGTTTGGTTAACACCTTTGAGTTTGTACTCAATAGGGTCTTCAATAGTAATAACGTTGGTGTCGTTATTATTGATATAATTGAGAAAACTATAGAGGCTCGGGGTTTTTTCAGAACCTGTCGGCCCTGAGAGCATAATAAGCCCTTTGGGGCGTTCTAGATTACGAATGATCACTTCTTTAAAGGCAGGACGTATCCCAAAGGTATGAATATCGAGGGTTCGTACTTGTGTGTTGAGGAGTCTCATTACAATGATTTCTCCGTTTTTTCCAGGCAGAATGGAGACTCGAACATCAATCGATTGTTCGCTGACACCATCTTCATCGGTGAGAACAATAGAAAAACGTCCATCTTGTGAAGTTGTTTTGATATTCAAGACTAATGAGGCTAGATTTTTGACGCGAGCTATGAGTGGTTCATACATCTCAACATTAAAGTTGAGAATGTCTTGTAGCACTCCATCAATCCGGTATCTCAGTCTCGTTGTTGATTGACTCGGTTCGATATGGATATCTGAAGCAAAGGTTGCAATAGCTCCCGCACAGATAATCTGGATAAGTTCAGAGGTTTGTATGGTATCTATTCGTTGTGAGAAATCGGTCAATGTCTGTAGATTCTCTTTGAGTGCGACCACTTCTTTTTTGGGAATGGTGAGGGTTCCTTTGATGACTTGAGATCGGGTTTTTATGTGGTCATAGGCTTTGAATGCTTTTTGAATACTACTTTTGGATATTAAAAAGAGTTCGATTTTGTATCCTTCTTTGTAGAAGTGTTGCAAAATACGTCGAGTGAGAGGATTCGTAATATCGGTCACTGCCACTTTAAGATTAATTCCTGATCGTTGAAAGACTGCCATACCAGCTTTGGTAGCTTGTTCAAATGAGAGGGTGCTGAGAGCCTCTGGATTTACAGGAATGAATTGTAAGTCAAGGTAAGCAATTCCAAGTTTGTGAGCTTGTTGTTGGGTAGCTTGTTCTTCTCCTTTACGATGTATGGTTCCCAATGTGGTTTGAGTAGCCGCATCTTTACGAAGTTTTTTGTGAAAAGTTTCTCTAGAAGACATAGGATTTGTATTATTACTCTTATTGTATCGAACTTTTTTCATTCCGTCCAATGGGATTCTGTTTATACAAGATGAGGATAGTTTGATATAATGATAAATATATAATAAGAGATCAAAATTGTTATGAAAACTCTCAAAAATCTTGATATCCAACCAGGACTTCGTGTGTTACTAAGAGTAGATATTAATGAACCAGTAGATTCTCATGGAATTCCTCAGAGTACGTTTCGGTTAGAACGTGTGTTGCCAACGATTCAATATTTGAGAGAAAAGCATGCTCGGATTATCTTGATGGCTCACTTGGGAAATCCAGGCGGAGAAAATGTTGCACAATTTCGATTTGACTATATGGCCAAGGAGTTGTCACGCCTTGGAGGGTTTACTGTCCAAAAATTAGATTCTATCACGGGGGCATTTGCTGAGTCTCAGGCAGAGAGTCTTGAACCAGGAGAAGTTCTGTTACTTGAGAATTTACGATTTGATAAGCGTGAAGAACAAAATAGTGATGCTTTTGCTTTGGAACTGTCACGCCTTGGAGAAATCTATGTCAATGATTCATTTTCAGTATCGCATAGATCTCACACTTCTACAGTAGCAATTACAAAATATCTTCCTTCATATGCTGGATTCTTACTCACAGAAGAAGTGGAAATATTATCTGAAGTATTACATAATCCTACTCGTCCTGCTATTGCCATTGTGGGAGGGGCTAAAATAAGTACCAAATTGCCTGTGATTAAAGCTCTTCAAAAACAGTTTGATTATGTCTTAGTCGGAGGGAAAATTGCTAATGAATACTTGGATTTATACGGAAAGTCTCAAATTCCGAACGTATTATTTCCTGTAGATTTTACAGGAGAATCTCGCTACGATATTGGTCCTAAAACTATAGAACAATTCACTCATTATATCTCTTTAGCCAAGACGATTGTCTGGAACGGGCCACTTGGGTTTATTGAACGTAAACCATATGACAAAGGAACCTTAGCTATTGCAACTGCTATTGCGAATAATCCTGATGTCTACTCCATTGTTGGAGGTGGAGAAACAGTAGATGAAATTCATCAGTTGAACAAAGACGATAAGATTGATTTTATTTCGACTGGAGGAGGTGCTATGTTGTCCTTTATTGCCACTGATGGGATATTGCCTGTCTTGATGATGTTGAATGAATCAGAGATCTAGTCTGTAGTGTCTTTGAGAGAAGGATATTATATGATATAAATAGGGTACAAGTTAGAGATATCCACAATGTATAATCACCGAGAGTTAGAACAAAAATGGCGAACTAAATGGAAAGACGGATTTGTTTCTTATCGTCCAGAATCGACGAATAGTACTACCAAATATATATTGGTTGAATTTCCGTTTCCTTCAGGGGCGGGGCTGCACGTAGGGCATACCAAAAGTTATATGGCCTTGGATATCCGTGCTCGAAAGTATCGTATGTCAGGAGAAGATGTGTTGTATCCGATGGGCTGGGATGCTTTTGGATTACCTACTGAGAATTACGCTATTACTCACGGTATTCATCCTCGCGTAGCTACCGAAGATAATATTAAGACCTTCAAAAACCAAATCGACGCTCTGGGTATTTCTTTTGATTGGTCGAAGGAAATTAATACCACTGATCCAGCCTATTATAAATGGACGCAGTGGATTTTTATGCAAATGTTCAAGCATGGACTAGCTTATCAAGATACAACTCAGGTTTGGTGGTGTGAAGAATTAAAAACGGTACTCGCCAATGAAGAGGTAATTGATGGAATTTCTGAACGAGGGGGACACCCGTGTGAGCGAAAGTCATTGAGACAGTGGATGTTGGCTATTACCCAATACGCTGAAAGACTGCATCACGACCTTGATCAGGTAGACTATCTCGATATTATCAAACGTCAACAGAGAAATTGGATTGGATTAAGTACGGGAGCTCGGATTAGATTTGCTCTGGATGAGACAAGCTCACTTGAAATCTATACCACTCGACCCGATACCTTGTACGGAGTAACCTTTATGGTCTTAGCGCCCGAACATCCTTTGGTAGATGTTCTCACCACCGACGAATATCGTGAATCAATCCAGCAGTATCAAGAGCAAGTGTCTCAAAAGACTGATCTTGACCGACAGCAAGAAAAAGAAAAGACGGGAGTCTTCACTGGTGGATACGTCAAACACCCTCTCACAGGAAAAGACATCCCCGTTTGGATTGCTGATTATGTTTTGATGGGCTATGGAACTGGTGCTATTATGGCGGTGCCAGCTCATGATGAGCGAGATAAAGCATTTGCCGAAAGGTATGGACTCGACATTCAACCTGTAATTACTGAAGAAGGGGAGCTAATCAACTCAGGTGAATTTGATGGAATGCAGTCTGAGGCAGCGAAGCAAGCGATTATTCAAGTCATTTCAGATAAAAAACTCGGCCAAGAAGAACAGCAGTCAAAACTCCGTGACTGGGTCTTTTCTCGGCAACGGTATTGGGGGGAGCCATTCCCAATCGTCTGGGTTTCATCAGAAGCCTATCAACAGATGCAAGAGCAAAACTCAGATAGATTAGCTCCATTTGAGGTCTCACGAGAACGAGATGGTCTCACAGAATACGCTGTAACGGTAGCAGAGAGTGAACTTCCAATAGAATTACCAGAAGTGGAATCCTATCTCCCGCAAGGCTTGGGTGAAGGGCCATTAGCCTTAGCTACTGACTGGGTGAATGTTTGGTATCATCTTAACACTGGAAAGACTGTGGCTGGAAACGTTGAGTGTCCAGGAGAGGGATGGGTCAAAGCCCTCCGAGAAACTGACACTATGCCCAACTGGGCGGGAAGTTCGTGGTATTTCTTGCGCTATATTGATCCAACTAATACCGAAGCCGTCGCTTCTCCTGAACAGATACACAAATGGCTCCCAGTAGATATCTATAATGGAGGAATGGAGCATACTACCTTGCATTTGTTGTATTCTCGATTTTGGTATAAATTTTTGTACGATATCGGTATAGTACCAACCAGTGAACCGTATCAAAAACGTATCTCACACGGAATGATTCTTGCCGAAGGTGGGGTGAAGATGTCAAAATCTAAAGGAAATACTATCAATCCTTTAGAAATGTGTGAAGCCTTTGGAGCAGACGCTCTGAGATGCTATATAATGTTTATGGGGCCGTACGATGAGGCTATTGCCTGGGATACTCACGGATTGGTAGGATGTAATCGCTTTTTGACCAAAGTCTATCATTGGGGAGAGACTATTATCGCTCAACCAGAACAATCTAACATAGATACGGAAGCTTTGCATCGAGATACTCACGGACTGATCAAAAAAATATCCGAAGATATTGAAGCGCAAAAACTGAATACTTGTGTAAGTTCCTTTATGGAATATATCAATATCTGGGGAGGTCAACTCATTGGGAAATCCACTTTTGAGACTTTCTTAACCCTGTTAGCTCCATTCGCTCCTCATCTCACCGAAGAACTCTGGGAACGATTGGGACACGCCACTTCAATCCATACTAGTAGTCATTGGCCCGAATGGGACGAAACTGCACTTGTCTCTACCGAAGAAGATTTTCAAGTCCACGTCAACGGTAAGATGCGGGCAATGATTACCCTGTCTGTTGATACTTCTGAAGAAGCTATCTTAGCTCAGGCTTTAGAGGCTGCTGAGAAGTACCTCGAAGGAAACCTCTTGAAAAAACAGAAAGTCATTCGTCAGAAAGGGATTGTGATTTTGGTGGTGTAGGGATTGTATTTATTTTTATAGTTAATTAATTATTAACATATGAGTTCTAACCAACTTTTTTACAAAAATAAAAATTGTTCAATTACAGTGAGCGAGGGATTTCTTAGTAAACTCAGATGCTCAGAAGATGAGATTATCTCTGCTATTCAATATCTGATTGATAGTAATCTAATAATAGCGAAATGTACTCTATTTATGGAAGAGTACGCACAAGAACATTCTGAAATCATCGAGTATGAAGGATATGATTCAACTTGGGAGTACATGCTTAACTTAAAGTCTATGGATGGAAACCTTATATATTATGGAAAAAGTAGTGCATTTATGCTTTATTCCCTACTAAAATTTGTTGATCGAGAGAAAGTTTAATAAACCTTTAAACTTAGCTTTTAGTTAATTAAGAATGTTTCTGATATACTAATTTAAAGATTAATAATATTTAAAACTATGTATAGAGATTTATCTGAGATAGAAGAAGTTATTAAGTATGAAATGACTTATAGCAATATCAGTGAAGTAGCATCATTAGAATCAGCTACATATTCAGATTTTCTTAAAAAAATTGACTCGGGTCAATATATCTATCAGTTTAATCTAACTGGGTATCATATAACAAACTTCTTTTTTTTATTTTACTCACATTATAAAAGAATAAGACTCTTTGGGATTCTAGATTCTTTATGGGTGATTATTTCAATAATATTACTAATTGGATCTGTTTTATTAACATTTATACATGGAGACATGTCGTACTTGTTGGGAATAATTTTATTAAGTAGTCCCTTTTTAATGAAACCACTCAAAGGACCTTTCTCTCCACTTTTTCTATTGATATTAGATATATTGCTATTAGTATTAGTTCTTTACTTATTTTTTACTTATCCTTTCTTAGTTATAAGGTATTTGACTATTTGTTTTTATTTACCTTACATATTAACATCAACTTCGTTATTTTTGAAAAAGGATGTTTATTTAAGTATTCTTCGAGATTCTGAATCAGCATTCTTATATTTATTTGAAAGACAGTTTGTCTCGGTTTTAGATACCAAAGAGAAATGTATTATTATAAAATAAATAAAGACTATTGAAGCAATAGTCTTTAATATGGGGACTACTATTTAGATTATCTTACCCACCCAAAGATCCTGTCCATTTCTTGAGGAATATTCTTCTCTAATATCTTCCCGTGAGCCATA
>PXDG01000058.1 GCA_003565105.1 Parcubacteria group bacterium
ATAGGTTTTGTCCCAACCAGTAGATATTCCCATCAGCTTCCAAAGGTTTTGATAGGTCTGAGCCCCTTTTTGAGTCTCTTCTAAACAGAGTTTAATAAAGTCTGAACGAGAAATTGCGTTTTTATTTTTGATTTTGTGCTTTTTCTCGACATGTCGTTCGGTAGGTAGACCGTTATCATCAAATCCCATTGGATAAAAGACATTATATCCTTGCATTCGTTTGAATCGAACGACAAATTCTGCTTGGGAATAACTCATTATATGCCCTGGATGTAGATGATCTGCTGAGACATAGGGTGGAGGGGTGTCTACAGAAAACACTGGCTTTGGAGAGCTTGCATCAAATGAGTAGATGGAGTGTTTTTCCCAAAATGATTGCCAATATGCTTCTCGTTCGGTAATGGTATATTTGTTCGGTAAGGACATAGTCTTATAAGGAGTAAATTGTAAGATAGTTATAATGTATTGTAGCATAAAGACAAAGAATAGAGAATATGATGGAAAGGATCTAAATAGGTGTGAAAGGTTTGTGTTTATTGACCTATTTATTATTTCTTGATATGATTTTTTTGTAAATCTTATACTACAGGTGTATTATAATGAACCTTTTCAATGAAATTTGTAAAAAAAGCTTAGTTGCTATTTCCTTATCAGTATCAGTTTTTTCTTTCAGTCCCTTGCAACCGTTGCAAGCAGAAAGTATGAATAGTTTTGATGTTACCCGAGGAATAGGTGATATCTGTCTGGATGAAATGAATGATTCTTCTGAAATGAGTCATTCGCACAATCTCACTTTTCCTGAATTAAGTGTAAGTGTTAGAGAGGCAGAGGATCGAGACTCAGACTCAGCCCTAGAAGAGTGTAAAGTGCTTCTTGGAGAATTGATACGACCAAAACCCCTTTCGAAAACAATAGAGGTGATAGAGTTTCAAGGAAAAATAATCGATGTAGGAGAGGTAGGAGATAAGAGACAGTCAAAATCGATTTGTAATTATGTTCCTAAAAATATTTTCGAACAATGTGTTGTTGATGAGGTAGAATGGGCTACCCTAGGAAATAATGTACAAAAAACCTATAAGGTGAGTGTGCAATCATGGTGGAAGCATAATAGAGGAATTCAAGATACATCGGTATCGGAAGAACAGAATAATAAGGTAAGTTATGGAGTCGGGAGAAATGGGTGTTCGATGATGATAGATGATAATTTTATTGGATGTAGAGGAAGTTAGATAATACAGATGATAGGTTCTCAACAGTTGTGTTGGGAACCTTTTTCGTTGGAAAGAGATAAGTATGGTACAATAAAAAAATGATTTTTTAACCAACTAGTGTATGCCCCAGCGAGAAGCAATACATATCAATAATTTAGACAAGGCTTACGGCGTGAAGGAAATTTTTTCTCAAGCCTCAGCTTCTATTTTGGAGGGAGAAATTTATGGAGTTATTGGACGGAACGGGGCAGGAAAGTCTACCTTATTTCGGATACTTCTTGGTCAAGAAGAGCTCGATCTTGGAGAAATTGAATTAGCTCCGTGGGTTAAAATTGGACACATTCCTCAAGAAGATCCTTTTGTCCCAGGAGAGTCAATTCAAGCTTTTTTAGAGCGATGGACGGGTGTCCCTGAGTGGGATATTGCAAAACAAGCGGGGCAATTTGAATTGCAAGATCGATTAGATGAAGAGGTTATGTCACTCTCTGGAGGATATCGGATGCGGGTCAAGTTGCTCTCGATGATTTTGATGTCTCCGAATATGATCTTGTTGGATGAGCCAACCAATTATTTAGATTTGTCGACGATTTTGCTTTTGGAACGATGGATTCAGAATTATTCAGGTACAGTATTGTTGATTACTCATGATCGGGAGTTTATTCGTCGCGTATCGACTTCTATTATGGAGATTGATCATGGACAGATCGAGACATTCCCAGGAGATATTGATTCGTATTTGGAACGGAAAGAATTGCTCAAAGATCAAGCACGACGACAGAATCAGAATATTGAGAAGAAGCAACAACAACTTCAAGAATTTGTCGATCGCTTTGGAGCGAAAGCCAGTAAAGCAAAGCAAGCTAAATCGAAGCAAAAACAAATCGCTCGAATGGATGCGGATAAACAATCAATGGCCGCCCCGAGTACTAATGTGCGGATGTTTATTCCACCAGTATTTCATAAAAATTCACCCGCTCTGAATGTTTCAGGCTTAGCTATTGGATATCCCGAAGCTACGATTGCTCAAAACATTCGTCTTGAGGTGAATAGGGGGGATAAAATTGCTGTGTTGGGAGATAATGGGCAGGGAAAGTCCACTTTGATCAAGACTTTGGCAGGATTTTTGCCCCCGATTGAAGGTGAAGTTTCGTGGACACATACATTACGCGTTGGGTACTTTGGACAACATATGGAGGAAGAGCTTCCGTATGATATGACGGTATATGAGTATTTTCGAGCAAAAGTCCCAGCAAATATTACGGATGAGCAGGTCAAAGCTACCTTGGGAAGCTTTCTTTTCTCAGAAGGTGATTGGCAAAAAACCATTGAGGTTTTATCTGGAGGAGAAAAGTCTCGACTCAATTTAGCTCAGGTATTTCTTGGTGGGTATGATATCTTGCTTTTAGACGAACCAACCAATCATCTCGATGTGGAGACGGTAGAGATTATGGCTGCTTCTTTGGCAGACTTTGTGGGTACAGTCTTATTTGTCTCTCATGATCGAACTTTTGTAAATAGTTTGGCAAAGGGTATTTGGTTGGTGGGTGATGGAACAGTACAAAAATATCCAGGAACATATCAGGAATATGTCTGGTCTTTGGAGCAGGGGTTTTTGGCGTCCGAAAAGAAGAGAGCTCAATCAACAGTTGATACGGTAGACTCTATCTCAACCTCTCAAAAGAGTCCTGATGAACAAAAACAGCGACAACGAGATTTGTTTCAAGCGAAAAAAGAGATGAAGAAAATTGAACGCAAGATTAGGGATCTCAAAGAGGATGTTCGTTTGGGAGACATACAAGCCCAAGCAAAACTTTTTGAACAGGAAGAACTTTGGGTAAAAGTTGCTGAGCATATTGATTGGCTAGAGAATTAGTTTTTATGTACAATTTTAGGGGGACAATTCTCTATTATGACGAGTAGAGTTTCCTACCATTTTAATGTGCGAATATATTCTTGATAGATATAAGCACTTGGACGAATAGTTCTTTTTTTGGTCTGTAAGTCTACGTGAATTAATCCAAAGCGCGGCCAGTAGCCTTTGTCCCATTCGAAGTTATCAAGGAGAGACCAGTGCATATAACCAATTACAGGAACATCTTCTTGACGTGCTTTATCGATTGAGTTAATGGTTTCCTCGAGCCACCAACTGCGATAGGTGTCTTTGGCATCGGCAACCCCATTTTCGCTAATAATAATCGGTTTGTTAAATTGTTTTAGGTACGTTAACACGTGGTAAATCCCATTGGGATGAAGCCCCCATCCGAGATCAGATTGATATCTACTACTGTGATGAATCTGAAACCCTTTAATTTTGGTGCGAAAATAGTAGTTTACCCCAATAAAATCAAATACGGGGAGACATAATCTGAGAAACCTCGTATCCCAAAGACGGAGAGCGGAGACCATTGTTTTGGTCAGGAGGGACGTATTCAGTGGGAGTACGTAGGCAAGATTTACGGCAGTTCCAACTTGAGCGTGCGGAGCTATGCGTTTGAAAATTGCATAGCCACGGTACTGAGCTACAATTAGAGTGTTAATTACATGATGATAGGCAAAGAAATTTTTCTTTTGTGGAGGGAATACTCCATGAAGGTAAGATTGAATGCTATAGACTAATGGCTCATTGAGAACCATACAATAGGTAATCTCTTCTCCTAATTCTTGAGCAATGAATTCAACATATCGAGAAAAAGAAAATATTGCTGTGACCGCTTCCCAGCCCCCTTGTTTTTCAAACCAGACAGGATTTGTCCAGTGCCATAGTGTCACGAGTGGTTCGATTCCTGCTTGTTTGAGAGCGCGAATTTTGGTTCGATAATGTTCGACTGCAGCAAAATCCCAGACTCCATCTTGAGGTTCAATACGAGACCATTCAATAGAAAATCGATAACTATTAAGTCCGATTTCTTTCATATGCTCAATATCTTCTGGATATCGATTGAGATGATCAACTCCTTCTCCTGAAATGTAGGTATTGGGATCTTGAGCTTCTTCTTTGATATGCTCCCAACTGGACAAGTGTGCAAAATGTTTTGAGGCAATCTTGGCTAATCGATGAGCATTTTGAGGTTCCCAGATAGACCATGAATTATGATTATTCCCCTCAACTTGATGAGCTGCAGTACTTGCTCCCCATAAGAAAGCTGTAGATTTTTTCTCAGGTACTTTCGATTGATTCATTTCAGATGTTGATTTAGATGATCGTAGTTGTATTATATCAAAAATAACAAGCTTTTGGTATAATGAATGTAATTATTGATATGACTCATGTTATCTATACGTATTTATGAATCAACCACTTGCGGATCAGTTTCGCCCACATTCGCTTAATGATTTTATCGGTCAATCTCATTTGGTTGGTGAGGGGCGCCCCTTACGGATTTTGATTGAAAAAGCTCTCCCCCAGTCCTTTATTCTTTGGGGACCTCCTGGTGTGGGGAAAACCACGTTAGCTCGAATGTATGCACAGGCACTTTCTGCGAAGTTGTACGAAGTGTCGGCTGTGAGAGCAGGAAAGAAAGATTTGGAAAAGGTTATTTTAGATGATACATCTGAGCAAAAGATACTCTTTGTTGATGAGATTCATCGCTTTAATAAAGCTCAGCAAGATTATCTTTTGCCGTTTGTAGAAGATGGAACAATTATCTTGGTTGGTGCTACGACTGAAAATCCAAGTTTTGAGGTGATATCCGCTTTGTTATCTCGTTCAACGGTCTATCATTTACAAGAATTATCCACAGAAGAGTTACAAGAAATTTTAGCCAGAGTGGGATGTCCCGCAGGAGGAGCTCAAGAAGTATTAGCTCAAGGTGCTAATGGAGATGCTCGGAAGGCGATTGGATTGTATGAATCAGTCTTAGACCTTACGGGAGAGGTGACTAAAGAGTCGGTCGAAAGAGTGTTTCAAACGGGAGATATTCGCTATGATAAAGGTGGGGAAGAACATTATGATACTATCAGTGCCTTTATCAAAAGTATGCGAGCTAGTCAGCCTGATGCAGCGGTCTATTATTTGGCACGAATGCTTGCAGGAGGGGAAGATCCTAAATTTATCGCACGTCGAATGGTGATTTTTGCTAGTGAAGATATCGGAATGGCCCTTCCTACAGCTTTAGTCGTAGCCAATGAAGTCTTTCGTGCCGTAGAGACTGTGGGGTTGCCCGAGGCAGCGATAAACCTGGCTCATGGGGTAGTGTATCTCTCAGAAGCTCCTAAAAGTAGAGCCTCCTATGATGCACTACGATCTGCTCAATCTGATGTGAATCACTTTGGCAACGTATCTATCCCCAAACATATTAAAAACCCTGTAACCAAACTAATGAAGAAAGAAGGGTATGGAGCAGGCTATCAACTGTATGACGAACAGTCCTACCTTCCTGAAGCATTGAAAGGCAAAAAGTATTATCGGAAGAATAAAGAGTGAAGATAGGAGGGCGATAGTGCACCCGACAATACTCTATTGTGCAAAAAACTGGTAGATTATGATATAATGACAATAGATTAGTAATGTAATATAAACCACAATGATTGAACTCTACCAAAAAGAAAACTGTCCTTTTTGCAAGAAAGTGCGAGATACTCTTAATGATCTGAACCTTGATTTTATATGTCGTATCTCCAAAGATGGCACTCCGCAAAGAGAAATGATGCTCAAACTTGGAGGAAAAGCTATGGTCCCATTTTTGGTTGATCAGGAGCGTGGAATAATGATGTATGAATCAGGAGATATTATTGAGTATTTGCAGGCTCAATATGGTGCTGAGGCCTCTTATAAGAAATCTTGTTGTGGAGGAAACTGTAAATGTCAGAATATGGATACTTCTTCTGATACTCCTAAAGTGTGTCCTGTTGAGTAATGAAAAGAGTCTAACCGAAAGATTTTTCTGGTAATGGTATATTAAAACAAAGAGAAAAACATCATAATTATATAGACGTTATACCAGAACATACAATGGATATACCCACTCTCACTTCAACCAAATCTATCAAAAGGTCTCGTAGTCTTCTTGTTGGGATAGCCTTTACCGTAGTCCTTTTTGCTTCCTCTATTATACTGTTTATTGGTGGTGGCGACTCTTCTTTTGCAGGGATTGTCTTAGAAGGTGAGGGATGTGAGAGAGTTGAAGGGGCTGAGATTTGTGAGCTTATCTCAGAGGAAGAAAGAGTTACCTTGCGAGATTGTTCTCAAGAAGATGCAGGATGTGAGCAATCCTGGTATGAATTAGGAGTATATCGCTCGGGAGTACAATATATGCTTCTTTACTCAGAAGGTATCCAAATGGTTACCTTATTGGCCGTAGATCCAGAGACCTTAAGTGTTGAAGAAAAAGAACGACATTTTTATACAGAAGTACGTCCAGAGTGTGAAGAAAGTAGACAGCTCTATGAAGATGAATGTTTTGACTTTGCCTTAACAGAAGAACAGCGCCAAGACGTTTGGGAGACCAATCAAGCCTATAAAGAAGTTATTCAAAGATATCAAAAATAGAACATAATAATCAAAAAAAGTATGAAACAAAAAGGATTCACATTATTGGAGATACTATTAGTAATAGGAGCGATAGGAATCTTAGCAGCGATAGTAATCGTAGCCATTAATCCACAAAGACAGGTAGCAGAAGCGAGGAATGGAAGGAACGCCAGAATGTATTAATCTGGCAGATTTTTTGGTATCGACATATATAGCCAGTATCCTCGAAGATCCGCAAGGAGGAACAGTGACATTAAGTGAAGGATACAGTTTTAGAAGTGGGATGAACTTGACAATAAATAGTGGAGGAGTATTAACCCACGAACAGAACCCAGCAGGAAATAGTAAACAAAGAGAGATAAACTTAAGTTTAGGCAATTTGACGATCAATAGTGGAGGAAGTATAAACGCAAACGGGAGAGGGTACTTAGGAGGGATAGTAGGAGGTTTAAATGGGCAAGGGTTAGGAGGAGGAATAGGAGGGACAGTATGGCAGAGTGGATCAGGAGGAGGGCACGGAGGTGCAGGAGGTAACGCCCCAAGTGGAGAAGCAGGAGGAGCCCAGTATGGAAGTATAGAGAACCCAGTAGAGATGGGAAGTGGAGGAGG
>PXDG01000117.1 GCA_003565105.1 Parcubacteria group bacterium
TGTATGATTATGAAGATATGGGCAAAGTTATGGTAAATGTTGACCCCATTCCGACTCCTTGACTATAGACGGTGATGTCTCCGTGATGTTTTTGAACAATTAACCGAGATAAATATAATCCTACTCCACTTCCGTCTGGGCGTTTATTTTGAGCCGCTTCTGATCGAGTGAATTTTTCAAAGACCCACTTTTGCTGTTCTTGACTAATCCCAAATCCATCATCAGAGACAACAATATTGACCACATCATCAGATCGAATGATAGAGACTTCTACTACACTTTGACCATATCTTAATGCATTTTCAAAGACATTGATCATTGCTTGAGTAATCTTCACCTGGTCTGCCATAACAAAAATAGGATCTGGAGATGGGTGAAATTCTACGTTCATCTTCAATGTCTCTATCAAAAATTCTTTTTGGGTAAGAATTGTTGTAAAACAGGCATTCATTTCTATTGGTTGCTTTTCTGCGAGTTCAAAATTTCCACTTCGAAGAGAATTGACGGACAACACATCTATGACAATGTCCGAGAGAGATGATACTTGAATCAGTAACCGATCAAAAATATCCTTAACCCGTTGCCCCGCGTGATAGGTAGGTAAGTCATCCCGAATTTTTTCTATATACCCTGATAGTACACTGACGGGAGTTCGTAATTGGTGTGATGAAATTTGTAAAAATAAGTTTTTTTCTTCAACAAGAGATTCTAAATTTAATTGCACTTCTTTTAATTGAGCTGTGTATCGTATACCTTCTAAAATCTGTCGATATATCATATAGGTCAAAACAACGATACTTCCCAACATCAATATACGTGCAGAACCCGAATTACTATCTATATCAAAGCGATACTTAATAATTTCCAAATAAAAAGACACTGTCACAATCATTATAAGTAAGAATACTTTCAACGACATGGAAGTGACGGTAAATAATCGGTGTTTTTTGATCACCCAGGCTATGATGATATTCATCCATAATAACCCCAATGGACTTATACGGAAAAATATGTTTTGATTTGTTATTAATGGTATAAATACACCAAATAACATCCCCCACCCTACAGCGATTCCTGTAGCCAGTAAGACACTTTGAAATTCTTTTCTTCTGGATGGAGTTTGGATAATTGCTCGTACCAATAAAATAAATACGAGAGAAAACCCTATCACCAAATAGAAGGAATGGAGGTAATGAGGAAATTCATTTAACCGCACAATCGCTTCTCCTGATTGATAAGAAACCAACCCAATCTCTGGAATTGCAATGTATCCAAGCACACTCAATCCAAAGAAAAAAAATGCTTTCCACCTGATATCCCACACAACACTATTCCCTGATATAAGGTACCGGACAAAGCCAAGAAAACAGAACGGAAGAAACCCTGAAATAACATATGAAAGAATTGGATCATATATGGCTGGATTTGGCAGGTATAATGAAGAAGCAAGCATTGACCAAACTCCTGCAACAATTGAAATAAAGACATACCATATCGTTGATTTTTTTCTCTTAAGCTCTGGAACAAATGCGTATCCGTAGATATATAAATACACCCCGATACATATAATAATAAGTCCGTTGAGCGAGCTGAAGGCAATTTCTAAGATCTCTTGTGATGAGTTCATAGTTCAGTATATTTAGGTATTCGTATTCGACAGATCGTCCCTTGATCGATTCCTGGACTACTCATTTTGATAGAACCTCCATGGGATTCAATAATATATTTAGCTAAATACAACCCTAATCCAGAACCATCTGGATGTCGAATTAAAGCTCTCTTAGAACGATAAAACCTGCGGTATAAATTTTTCACTTCTTCTTTGATAAGCCCTATTCCATCATCTGTTATGGTGATAGAATAATACTTTGTACCTAAATCTAATCGTACTCGTATTTTTTCTTTTCCAAAAATGAGTGCATTTTCTAAGACTTTCATTAATGCTTGTTTGAGCCAAAAAGCGTCACCTACCACAGAATAATCTCTTTCATTTGAATCCATTGTCACTTCTATATGCTTTTCTAAAATAGAATGTTCTCGAGAAATAATCGCAGCCTCAAGAACCTCTTGTAAATCGATTTTTTTCTCGATTCTCAAAACATCAGTTTGAGAGCTTATCGAGTTAGCCAAACTTATATCATCAACTACCGTCTGAAGCCGTTGAGTATTGATATACATTTTCACTAAATCATTCTTCATTATCTGATCATAAAAGAACTCTGACCCTTCATTGTCAATGAGTAGGGACAAGTACTGGTGTATCACTCCTAACGGAGCACGAAGTTGATGGGCTGTCATTCGTAGAAATGAATCTTTCACTTCAATTAACTTTTCAAGAGACTGATTTTTCTCTCTCAAAACCTCTTTATACTCTGATTCTTTTTCTAATTCACGTATAAAAAAGAATCCTAATATCAAAAAACAGCAAAGAATAATAGCATCAAATACCATTACTATGTCACTCGTATTATTCATCGTATTTAAGAACAATACAAAAGCTAATGCCGATATCAATATTTGGGCAGTCACCAACTTAAAATCTAAGACGTCCTCTTTAATCAATCCTATAATCAAGATAACAATCCATAGGCTTGATAATACCATTCCGATATTAAATAGATTCCCTAGATGAGGAAGGATAGGATGAATCACACTAGCCAGGAGTAGCCCAATTACCGAGCAGACCATCCCCACCGAAAAGTACGAGACAATATTGCGCTGCTGAGAATCTGTTAAACGTGGCATTCGACGAAGCAAGACTATCACACTTCCTATTAACGTCATTCCTATCAACAATTGATAGCCAAAAATCCATTCAGTATAATTGGGAAGATACAGCTCATCACGTAAAGATACGCCTGAAATTACGGTATTTCCAAGTAAAGGAATAAGTGAGAGAATGAAACAAATAATGGTTCCAAAGGTAATACTCCAATTCAATTTCTTATGGTATATCACGGAGGGATAATGAAGGCACGTTAAGAAAAATCCAACGGCAACAACCAACATACCAAAGTACAAATACTTAACTGTAATCTCTGCTAAAAAAGCTCTGTTTTCAATAATTTCAGGAGAATACATCACTGCCTTATGTGATAAGGTAGGGAAATAGCTACTCAATCCATATAAAAACAACCAACTAAACACCCAGACAATCCCCCCAGCAAGAGGGAGTAATAACCATGGAGATGTGAGTGAGTTCTGTCTATTACTCAACACTATCCAGGCAACAATCTGAATCATTACTATGATTATTGCTAAGACTGCGTATAGCATAGACTTTGTGTTTTATATATTATATTCTGTCTGTCTTTATTATGACATATGAGACTGCTTTTCTGCAAAGGTTTTCATCACTTCGATAATTGTTGACATACTATCTTGATCAGAAAGTTTTGTTTTTTGTTCTGTACGACAGCGCAAACAACGATGAACCACTGACTGAGGATCTCCTGCTTTCACAATGATTTGCATTGGCTCCATCATTCCCTGACAACTATGGGCTCGATCACCTGGATTAACATCAACGTGCTGAGAATACAAACAGTGAGGACAATGATTCGTATACCCATTTCCCTCTACTTTGGCACCACAGTGCTCACAAACGAATGATTCAATCGTTCGTTGAAAACGCTTCATACTTTAATAATCTCGAAGTTTACGAATACTCATATGATCTCGAATTTTTTCTAAAGCCTTAACTTCAATTTGTCGAATACGCTCTCTGGTAACCCCAAATTCCGCTCCGACTTCTTCCAAGGTATGAGTAATTCCATCTTCTAATCCAAACCGCATCTGAAGAATTTTTTGTTCCCGATCATTCAAATCCCCTAAAATTTCGTGAAGATGCTCCCGTAAAAGATTTCTACTGGCGGTTTGAGTAGGACTCAATGATTCCGTATCTTCAATAAAATCTCCAAGAGAACTACTCTCATCACTATCACCTACTGGAGCCTGTAGTGAGACAGTATCTTGATTAATCTTAATAATTTGATGAACTTTATCTACTTCCAACTCCATTTCAGCAGCAATTTCTTCTGGTAAGGGTTCTCTTCCTAATTCTTGAACTAACCCTCGAACTACTTGGGTATATTTATTGATAGTTTCTACCATATGAACGGGAATTCGAATGGTTCGTGCCTGATCTGCAAGAGCTCGAGTAATGGCTTGTCGAATCCACCAGGTGGCATAGGTTGAGAATTTAAATCCTTTGGAGTAATCAAATTTCTCAATAGCTTTAAATAATCCTAAGTTCCCTTCCTGAATCAAATCCAGCAATGTCAAATTCGGACTTCGCCCTACATACTTTTTGGCAATCGAAACCACTAATCGAAGGTTAGCCTCTGCTAACTCTTGCTTAGCAATATCGTCTCCTGCAATAATTCTCTTCGATAGAGTTACTTCTTGATCTTTATTAAGTAATGGAATGCTTCCAATTTCTTTTAAATACAATTGCACTGGATCTGGTAATTCTTCCTCCCATTTTTCTTTGTTTTGGCGAGAATCTCCATCACCCAAACCGTCATCAGTAACACTGGGGAGAAATTCTATTTCATCTTGGACGGTAATATTTCGAACTTTCAACATTTCATAAATTTCTTCGAGCTTCTCAAGATTATCCTCAATATTCGGTAAAGCGTACATAATTTCAGTTTCCGTGACAAAACCACGGGCTGTACCTTGCTTGATTAAGGTACGAATTGCTTTTTCTATTACTTCATTGGAAGGTTCAATGATTGTTTCTTGGTCTGATGACATAGCGAAAAATAAGGTTAATAACTAATCAGTGGATTCAGTAAGTTTATTGATTTTTTGTAAAATAAGCTGGACTTGATCTCGATCACCAGATTGTTTTACTTGTTTCAATTGTCTTCGAAGAGCTCTGACAGCTGCTCTTTTATATTGAACATTAAGTAACTCGATAGCATCTTGGAGTGTACTTTGGATTTGTTCTGGGGAAAGACTATTCTCTTGAATAGCTTGTTCTGCTTCAAAGTAGACCTCTTCAAAGAGTGTACGCTCTTCTTCTGTAAGCGATTCAAAGATATTTTCCCGAGACAAAGTCGAGTGCTGTTGATAATATTTTCTAATATGTTGAAAAATCGATCGAAGTACCGGTTGAGTAAAAATATACTCTTCTTGCTTAAGTATATCATAGTTTTCTAAATTGAAAAGAAGGTACCCTACAATTGTTCGTTGTAATCTCATTGATGGAGTAACCTTAGCGGGACTTTTTTGTTTCTCAGAAGATTTTGTGGGATATCGTTTTTCTGTTCGAGATGCCTCCAATAACTGATACATATCCTGATCAAGGAGGCCAAGTAACTGAGATATTTTTTGAATATGAGCATTTTTCTGAATAGGGTCCGTAACATTGCGAATCACTTCCACTGCTTCTCTAGCAACGTTTTGACGCGTTTCAATATCATCAGCTTGTGCAACAACATCTTGAATATAATACTCAATAAATTCAACTGGTTGAGAAATAATTTTCTGCCACTCTTCTGGCTTATCTCGAATAATATCAGCAGCATCTTTTCCTGAACGTAGAGGGATAACCGATACTTGCCCACCGTGCTCAAGAATTTTTTTCGCGGAACGCTTACAGGCTTCTAACCCAGCAGAATCATTATCAAAGCACAAACAAAACATATTCGTATACCTCTTGAGTAATCGGATGTGATCATCAGTAAGAGCGGTCCCTGACACTGCTACCACTTCCTTGACTCCTACTTGATGAGACATCATTACATCCATCTGACCCTCGACCAAAATCACCCTCTTTTTTTGTTTGAGATGAATTTTAGCTAAATCCAATCCAAAAAGCAAGCGTTTTTTATCAAAAAGTGACGTTTGCGGTGAATTAACATACTTCCCCATTTTACCATCATCAAATTCAGGTAAAATACGTCCAGTAAAACCAACGGTCCGTCCTAAAGGATCTCGGATAGGAATCATAATTCGTCCACGAAACCGATCATACACTTTTCCTTGTTTTGACTGCACCCCCATACCAGATTCAAGAAGCTCTTGTTTGGAATATCCTCGCTGAGTAAGAGAATTGGTTAAGGTTGAATATGATTGAGGCGCAAACCCAATCCCAAACGCTTCTAAACTATCGTTATTCAGTCCACGATTCACAATATACTCTCGAGCTTTCTGTCCATACTGTGGATGTTTCCATATTGCTTGATACAATTTAGTTGCATCTTGCAAAACTTCAAAGAGTTTTTTCTTTGCCTCAGTTCGATCATTCGATTGATGAGAATGTACTCCTGTTTGCAACTTCACTCCACATCGTTCTGCCAAGACTTCTAAAGCTTCCCGAAAAGTAATTCCCTCTACTTCCATCAAAAAAGTAAAGACATCTCCTGCCTTATCTCCTCCAAAATCTTTAAATATCTGGAGCTCAGGACTCACCATAAAGGACGGCGTTCTCTCTGAACGAAAGGGAGAAAGTGCTTTAAAATTGGATCCAGCTGGAGTAAGCTGAACATACTCATTCACGAGTTCTACAATATCGATTCTACGCTTAATTTCTTCGACATCTTGATTCATAGCAACCATTTATTTTGAAAAAAGGAGCCAAGATTCTTCAAATGGAAGACCTTGACTCGTATAAGACATCTTTTAGAGGAGTCCCTCAACCGATTTATGCTTCTGGATATACTTGAGTACCATCTTCATCATACAAAAAAATGGCTGCGGTTGGACAAGATTGAGCAGCTAACATCAATGTATCATCATCAACACCTGACACATCAAGAGATGTAACATCAGTAGTATCTGAAGTTCGACCATCATCTTGAAGTTTAAACACCGCTTTATTCTCACCATCAATTTCGAATACATCAGGATAAACAGCAATACAACTTGCTGCTCCGATACAAAGGTCACGATCTACTTTCATTGTTTTAATTGCCATAATTTGTGTTATTTACCTATATGAGGACTTATATCTTCTTCGCTATTTGAATTATAATATATATTTTTCAATTTGTCACCACACATTTCTCTCAGTCGGTTTTCCACAACTACTCCAAACGTCATAGAGGATAATGGACAGCCAGCACAGGCACCTAAGAGTTGCAAATGTAA
>PXDG01000168.1 GCA_003565105.1 Parcubacteria group bacterium
ATTGTATCTCTGTGATATAATCGGCGAAACACACTCGTATTCACATTAATTCTTGATTACTTACACCATATGGATTTTTATCGTAATAAAGACAATTCTCAACGACCACCTACCATCATACTGGTGATCTTATTTACTTCATTAGCAGGATTTTTTTACCTTCGATTTTTATTAGATCCTCAAAATATGGGAGATGTTGCTCCATATTTCCTTGTATTGGTAGCCGAGTTATTCTTTATCATTCAAGCGCTCTTAGCCTTCTGGACAATTCTGATGGGAGAAAAAGATCCTCGAGACTATCAGTATTATGATGTACAAAAACAGTTAATCAATCATCGTGGTACCGTTCGTCTCAAAGGAAAAGCAGTTCGAATCAATGTTTTTATAACAGTATATGGAGAAGATATAGACATTATTCGAAAAACAGCGGTAGCAGCCCGAGATATGCAAGGAAAGCATTACACCTATATCCTTGATGATGGAAAATCAGATGAAGTTCAGCAACTAGCAAAGGAATTGAATGTAGGATATATTCGTAGAACAAAGAATCTAGGAGCAAAAGCGGGGAATGTTAATAATGCGCTGAAGAATACGAAAAGCCACTTTTTTGTCATCTTGGATGCCGATCACGTCCCTGAGCCCAATTTTTTGTTTGAGACAATGCCATTTTTTTACGATGATACAGTATCATATGTTCAAACTCCACAGTACTTTGAACATATGGATAGCTTTATTGCGAAAGGAAGTGGATATGCGCAACGGATCTTTTATCAATTGATTTCTCGTGGTAAAAATCAATTTAACGCTGCTTTTTGTGTAGGTACAAATGTAGTATTTCGCACAAGTCATGTCAAAGAGATTGGTGGTATTTATCAAAAATCAAATTCAGAGGATATTTGGACGTCCATCTTACTTCACGAGAAAGGATATAAATCAGTATTTATCTCGGATATCCTTGCCAAAGGAGAGGCTCCTGAAACTACAAAAGCCTACGTCAAACAACAGCAGAGATGGGCAACTGGTGGGTTCGAAATTCTTTTACGACATAATCCTATATTCAGGAATCTATCTTTAGACCAAAAAATACAATATTTTGGAAGTGCAACCTTCTATTTGAATGGAGTTGCCAACTTTCTGCTCTTTTTGCTCCCCTCATTTTACATTTATTTAGGATTGATTCCAATGCAATCAGAATTTGGGATTCTTGAGTGGGCTATTCGATACTTTCCCTTCTATTTTCTTCAAATTGCAGTTGCATTTTACTTTATGAAAGGGTTCCGTTGGGAAACAATGATTCTATCCTTTGTTTCATTCCCAATTTATTTGAAAGCTTTATGGAATGTTTTAATAGGACGAGATGAAAAATGGAATGTGACAGGTCAAAAAGAATCGGACTCACCATTTAACTATATTATTCCACAATTGATTTTATTTATCTATCTGGTGATAACTCTGGTCATCGCAGGATTTGATTTGATGTGGTATAGAAACAGTGGAATATGGATCGCTTTTACCTGGCAATCCATAAATACAGGTATTTTCGGATACTTTATCTGGATGGTGTATCGAGAGTATAAGTTACAAAAGATTAACGTATAATGTTATGGGTATGAGTACAATGGCCAAGAATAAATTTATGATAGCTCTGATAGGTATGATACTTGTCATAGGGATTGGAATGTTTATTAAATTCGATCGACAAGCGTATGTAGTATCTGATCAAGCAAAAGTAGAAGGAGACACCTATACGATAGGTATAGATTATCCAGGTGTGATTACCGATATTTTCGTCTCACAAGGAGATGTTATTGAAGCTGGGACAATCTTGGCAACCATCAAGAGTACAGCACTTATCGAACGAATCAATGAAGATAGAATTCAGCCCGATGACCTTGCCTTTTCTCTCAATGAAGATCGAGAGATTGTATTGACTGCAAATCAGGCTGGTCGAGTGCAAAAAATTTCTCATGCAAAAGGCTCATTTATTACCGCAAATTCTGAATTGATGCTTATTTCTGAGAAAGAGTTGTACGTGATAAGCGAATTTGCAATCCCTGAATCAGATTTTTATGCATTAGAAGGTTCTGTTAGGACAGAGATTCGAGCAGGAAACAGGGTTTTTGAAGGAGAGATTCGCGACTTTGATATCTTAGATCTTGAAGATGCTATGGTCTACGTATCAGCACGTGTTCAAACGAGTGATCCAGAAGCTCTCATTGACTATCAACTCGGTACCCCCGTTATCGTTTCAGCGGAGATAAAACCTAATCCAATGGTCACAACATTTAGTAGTCTTCAAAATTTCATTGATGCTCAGTTATCAGGCACCCAATTATAATAGTATCCATAGAAGGATAATAAAGGAATAAAAATGCAAACAAGACACATAATTATTGGGGGAGTAATACTGGTTTTTATCAGTTTCATTCTCTATACAATGTATTCACCATCTTCATCTCAACGCAGTTCTGCCCCTCCACGCTCAGATCTCAAGGTTCCTCAAATCTCGTATCAAGATGAACTCTTTATATCAGATGATAATCAACCTCCAGCTTTGAATTCTTGGTTTAGCTCGACCTATTTTAAGCAAGGATCTGAACCTGTATTTGTGACTCCTCAAGCTGTGCAATTCACTCAAGAAGGATTTGCATTTAACCTTCCACGGATTACCAGTAATAGTGATACCGTCTTTGGTTCTTTTGGACCAGAAGTCCGAGTAGATATAGGCTCGAATGTGACGACCACCGTAGCATCGTATGATGAAAGAAAAGGATCTTTTTCTCTGTCTCAGCAAGATCAAGAATTACTGCAAGTAGATTTGATTCGCGGGACACCCGTGATATATGTGAGCCCTGTACAAGAGGTGAATATCACCATTCAAGCCTCTCAGATTACTGATACAGGAGACGGATATTGGCAAATAGATAATAATTATGGTCTATATGCTGATCAAATCAGAGTAGATTCTCAAGATACTGGATCACTAGATCTTACGGTTAATCCTGAGAGTATTATTCGATTTATAGTATTACCAGAAAATGTTGAATGGAATCCTGACCTTATATCTCTCATTAGACCGGAAGTGATAGCAACAAAGGTAAATGCAGATAAAGATTCCTCTACTCATAAAACCAAGGTGGAATATCAGACAACTGACAACCAAGCAATATTGTTAGGAAGTCTTCAGGAAGTCCCTCAAAAAGAACCACAATTGATATACCAGACCCTCAAAGGACCACTATTTGTGTATGCAGCACAAGATATTATGATAGAATCCTCCTTGGTTGACATTCGTACAGATATTCAAGCCAACTCGTTTACTGCAGAACAACAAGAAGTATTACGGAATTCACTTGCTCAAGATATTCAAGACCCGCAATATCCAGAAGATACTTATTTTGGAGGAAAGGCTCTCGCTCGGATGGCTTATTTGATAGAAATTGCTGATGCCTTCGGATGGGAAGAAGAACGAGATATCGCATTACAATCTATAATTCCTGAACTCACCAAGTGGCTAACTGTCAAACAATCCCCATTTGAACCATATAATTTTGTCTACAATAAAGATTTGGCTATCTTAGTTGGTAAAGAATCCTCCTTTGGGAGTGAATTAGGAAATGATCATCACTTTCATTATGCCTACTTCATATATTCCGCCAGTGTAGTGAGTGAATTTGATGATAATTTTTATGATACTCATCGTGAGATGGTTGATTTGATCGCTACAAGCTTTGCCAATATAGATCGTGAAGATAGTCGCTTTTCGTATATTCGAGTATTTGATCATTTTGATTTTCATAGCTGGGCATCGGGTCCCGCATTATTTGGAGATGGAAATAATCAGGAATCTTCATCTGAAGCCGTCAATGCCTGGTACTCACTGTATCGCTGGGCCCAAGCATCTGAGAATGCTCCCTTAGCCGAGAAAGCCGATTGGTTACATACTCACGAGATCAACTCAGCTCAGAAGTATTGGCTCAATACCGACTATCTCACCGAGACCGACTACCAGCATCCTCTCGTCTCCAACCTTTGGGGAGGAAAGGTAGATTACGCTACCTGGTTTAGTGATCGGGATGAAGCCAAATTTATCATCCAATTTCTTCCAATGGGACTCAATGCTCACTATCTTCGAGATGATAGAGATCAGGTTCAAAAGCATATTGATTATTTAGATTCAAGCTTGCCAGATGGCTACCAAGACTACCAAGATTACCTTTTGATGTATGAGTCAATTGTCCGACCTAAAGAAGCCTATCAGTCATTTCAAGATCTCTCTGACGAATCTATAGATGACGGAAATAGTAGAACAGCTGGATTGTTGTGGATTTTTGAGAGTATCAATAAGAGATAAAAGAGGGAGGCTTGAGAGAATCATTTCAGTAATATGTATAGATATGTGTATTTAATGCACATATCTATACATATTGTGAATTTCACCAACCTTTAAAAATATAATCAATATTTTGACAAAGTCTTCAGAGAAGAGTATTATAAGAAATATGAGAGTATAATTAAACGTAGTTGATTATGAAAAGAAAATTCCGAAAGAAGATTATGAAGCAATTTCAAACAGGATTGCTTTCTTTGGCGTTAGTGATTACACAGGTATTGCCGATGGGTGTCATGCCAGCAGTTGCTGTAGTAGCACCGTCAGGGCCGAGTCAGATTAGTTTTACTACGGGAGATTCAAAAACCGCTGATGTAGTAGGCGATAAAGTCAACTTTCAAGTTCAGACACAGGATGGCGAAGGAAACGGTGTAAGTGCAGGACAAGTTACTCGACTGTACCTTTCTGATGATTCAAGTTCAGGAACGTTCTATTCTGGAACAGATGGGCTTTGTTCTTCCGATGAAGAAGTTAGCTATGTCCAAATGAATAGTAATTGGTTAAATCGACAGTTTTGTTATGCTAATTCAGAAGATGGAGAATATATAATTACTGTTGAAGCGACAGACAATGAAGATGCATCCCTTGGGTTCGAAAATATCACTGCTACAGTGAGGGTAGGTGAAGAAGATCTGTCATCACCAGAAGATGAAGAATCCGATGATGAGGAAGTGGATCTTCCAGCAGAAGATGATTATGAATATGAAGCGGTGTCAGATGAATCAACAGTAAGTTTTGAAAATAATTATGATGGAACAGGAAATCTAGAATTCAATGTTGTTGATAGTGAAAATGATCCTGTAGAAGGATTGAATCCTTCAGATTTTAGTGTAGTAAGTTCGACTGGGAATGCATTTGATTTTACCCACTCACGGTTTCAAGTGACTGACAATGGTTCTGGTAAATATACTGTCTTGTATTCTCCTAACACAGAAGTAGATGCTGTATGGGATGTCTCTGTGAAGGGGGTATCTATTAATTCTGAACTAAATATAAAAGTAACTATTGATACCACAAACCCTCGAGTCCGAATTTCAAATCTTACAGAAGGAGATATTATTACCAGTAATACTGATGTAGTAGTTACTCTTGATGATCTGGGAGGAAGTCCATTTGTAGGGGAGCTTGAAATTCAAGTAATGACTGGAACTGAATCAGAGAGTGGAGTATATGGTAGAGGAACAACAGTGTATACTGGAACCAAAACCTTTGAGCCTTCAGATGAAAGCTATACTTTTACTTTAGCCGAACTTGACGACTTTGAGGATGGACTATATCGAATTCGAGCTCGTGCTGATGACCTGGTTGGAAATCGAGGACGAAATCATCGATACATCTATGTGGATAACACTGCACCAGTAGCGAGTGATGTTCTTTTGAATGAAGTTGAAGTAGATAATGATCACATTCGAACAGAGAACTGTGAAGATATTACACGATTTTATCCTGTCAGTGGAGATTTGGATGTGAGTGCTGTGGTTCAAGATGAGTTAAGCGACGTGAGTAGTGTGCGATATGAAGTCCGAAAGGTACGACCAAATGGTTGCTCGGTAGTAGGAGTATATCGTTCAGGCCGAGTACATCTGGATTATGAAGATGGACGATGGGTGGCTCGAAACACATTTGATACCACTGATGTTCCAGAAGATGGAGAGTACACGATTGCCTTTACTATGAGAGATAGTCTGGGAAATAATACCACGAGCTTCATTGATATCTTGGTTGATAATACTCGACCGAATCATACAATTGACTCTCATTCTACGGGAGATATTGTAAAAGATTCCTTTTCATTAGAAGGCTCAGCAGTTGATAATGTATCGGGTGTAGATCATGTTAGCGTACAAATTAATAGACTGACAGAAATAGGTGGAAGTTTTAATGGGACCCAACAAGGACGTCAGAAAGCAGACTTTGATGCCGAAACAGGCCTATGGAGCTTTGAAGTAGATACCAGTGCCTTTAATGATGGTGCTTATAGATTTGCAGTAAATTCTGTGGATAAAGCTGGTAATGTTCGATTTCAGCCTAGAGTAGATTTATTCGTAGATAATACTCCTCCTACGGTAGAAATAACCTCAGACGTGCAGGAGTATTACCGAGAGGGAGAGATTGAAATCGAAGTTACAGCGAATGACACTGGAAGTGGTGTGGCACAACTCGTAGCTAATATCCAAAAGAACGGCTCTCATTATCGACCATGTATCAATCAGGAGGGTCAAGGAGCTTCAGAATTTGTGTATAGCTGTACTCTTGACGTAGACGATCTTGAAGATGCTGTATATCAGATCCGAACTAATGCTCGAGACCGTGCTGATAATATGAGTACAACGGTTACTCAAGAGTTTGTAGTTGATACTCAACGCCCAAATCTCTCTATCACTTCTCCTGCCAATGGTTCTTATCTCGATACCAACCAAGTAGTAGTGGAAGGAGTGGTCGATGCAGGGTTGAGTGGAGTTGAAACTCTCGAAATTCGACTGTATAAGACAGATATGTTGGGAGGGGAGCGAACAACCAGAGTTCTAACCTACACAGATGTTGACTATGATGAAGACGGGAAGTATAGCTATGACTTTAGTTATCTTGACTTAGCAGATGGATCTTACATTGCCCGAGTACGCGTATTTGATAAAGCTGGTAACCAACCACGAACTCCAGATGTACA
>PXDG01000108.1 GCA_003565105.1 Parcubacteria group bacterium
ATGACGTAAGTTTCAAGACCTCCTTGTTGGGTCAGGAGTTCTTTTTCTAAACTCATTGCCTCGTCAGCACGAGACATGAGATCCAAGCGTGAACCTTCCTGGCGTGAGGTAGCCATGTCCGCAGCTTTGGTCATTGCCATACCTATGATATGGTGACGCAACCATTCTCCACTGCCTTGTTTTCCATGCTCTTTGGTCATTTTGAGCATTTGGTGAGGAGCTTTTGCTTTGGAGGTCATGTCTTGACCTTTAATCTCAACTGCGACAAGTCTTCCAGTTTGAGAATCTCGAGCAATCATGTCAATTCCTTGTCCAGAGGAGTTTTCAATAACTCCCACAATACTAAGGCCTGGTTTAATCTTATCGAGATGAGCAGCTGCCAGATTTTCAGCATGATTTCCAAGAGCTTTATTTTTAGGAAGCTCCTTCACTCCTCCTTCTTTTGGGAATGTAGAGGATTTCCAGTCTCCTGGTTCACGAAGTTTGGGACCGTTTTGAGCTAGGCTTCTGAGCTTAGCTCCTCCCTTATCAGTAGATTGATACAGACGAATAGTTTCTTGGATCATAGAAATTCGAGTCTTCCAAATTAACGGATGCAATGGCTCAAGAACTTTGGCAGTTGATTGAATTTGATTGCGCATAAGATCTCCCTTACCAGATTCATCCGCCGTTTTATATCTGTGGGATCCTTGCATGAGAATTATACGACCTTGAAAGAGAGCTTCTTCTGTAGAAACTTTCATTGTTTCTAACACTTTTATTTCTTCAGAAGTAAATTCTCCTTTTATATCTTGCTGCAATCGTTGTATCATTGCTATTCTAGCAACAGAAGCTCTTCGTTCATTTTCACTACGAACGTTCTGTTTATGCATTTCGAACAATAGTTTTTGCTCTTCAAGGGTGGGAAAGTCTACACAAGCCATTATTGGCCTCCTTGGATGTAATAAAGTACAATGTTAAATGTAAAAATTTAGTGTATCTTTTACACTTAACATTAGTGTTATACAATATGTAGTGTGTTTTGTCAAGATGTTGTATTAGTTGAGTATTGACATATTGATTGCCTTATGGTAGTTATGTATGGTGCGTATAGTACATTGACAATTAAATGTAACGTTTTTGGAGATATTTAGATGTCTACACCTAAACCAAAGCTACGTAAGAAGAGTAAACCAAAGACTTTAGTAAAGAAGCTCTCAGCAAAAAACTGGAATACTCGACGAGTGACTTCCAAGGATACACTCCTTGGATCGGTGGATATTAGATCTACCGCTCGGCGCACCTTATTGGTGAAACAATGTGTTATTAACGAAATTTCACCTGAGGTTATTTCTGTTGCAGAGCAGGCTTTATTAGAGATTATCTTGGCTCAGTCTTATTGGGACAATATGCAAGGTCAAATTGAATTTTTTGAGGGCGCTATTCCTAGCTTTATTGTGGAATGTGCTACTCAACATTCGATTGATCTTGAATGTCCCGAAGATGGAATTCTTACTCCTCGTGATACGAAATTGCTATATCTGACTACGATGGGATTCTCTCCAGATGTGAGAGGAGCTTTGATGGTCTATGATATGGCGGGGCAAATCAACGTAGAGGATGTGTGTTTTCTCCTCAGCAAAGGGACGTACTCATTGCTTGAGTTAGAGATCCTGATTCTTTCTGGATTTCGTCCTGATCAAGTTCTGTATGGTCAACTAGATTTTCATGACATTTCCAGTTTGTTTGCCTTACAGGCTGCAAGCTACGGAATGTTTGTTCAAAAGTTTGTGGATTCTTTGTCTGTGAAAGTTCAAAACAATCCTGATGGGACTATTCGTTCTTACGAAGAACCTTTTTGGGATGTGACCTCTGTGTATGACAAAGAACATCGGATCATATACTGTTATCACGATGAAGATCTCTTTGAGGTTCACCCGTTTCGTGGAAAATGGGCTCGGGATATGGTTATTATGATCAAGCCACTCTTTATGGCCAGTCAAACTAACCTATCAGAATTCTTAGATATGGCTGTAAAAAATGTGCGCATTGCTGCTGATTCATTGGTGAAAACCCTTCCTAAAGATCGGTTCCACCATTTGCAACCAGTGGTTATTGTGCCTCGTGACTTTCCTGATTCCTTGATTGGGATGCGTGATGGAATTCCTATTATGCGAGTACCTGTCTGGGAAAGAGAATTATCTGCGCAAGCGTTAAAACGATCATTTAGTGGACCTATTTGTCTAGGATTACAAAATGATCCTTCATTGGAAGTGAATGGTCAAGTCTTGATCGAGTTCTTTCGGGATACCTCAACGGAGCTTAGCCAACGGGTGGAAGAGTATATTACAAAGCTTAACCATCCTCAACTTCAATCCCAACATGTTGCTAAGCAGGCAGGATTCACTTTGCGTTTTAGTGAAGCTTATAAGCTTGAAGTACCTGTTATGGATACTATCATAGTTGATAGTAATGTAGTTCTAGCGTTAGCAGATCTTTGTCAAAAAGATGTCGAACTTCGAGCTTACTTAGCCTTTGGAGTTATCCCTCAGAGGCTGATGAATAGTCTTGTATTTCATCTGAAGCAGACTCATTGTGAAGGAGATTTGATTGGCTTAGCCGAAAAAATTGTTCGAAATACTGATCTCGGACTTATGATCAAACCTGTTTTTTCTCTTATGACAAAACAGAGCATCTCCGTGCATCAAATGGGAGTGCAATCAAAGAATCCTACACTTGAAACAGTTGATTTGGATCTATTTGAGAGAAGTCTCCCTGGAGAAACGCGTATTCCTAAGGATATTTCTCCAGCTGAGCAATTTCGTCAGTTGGTTGCACTGGGTCTCAAGTTAAATCGACCGGTGCCAGTACGAGTCTCTCATGTACCTCTTACCGAGACATTGCGTTCCTATTCTTATGGAGAAATCTATGGGAAGAACGATCTTCAGTTTATCTATGGAGATAAATACCGAAGTATTGGTAAACCAATCTCTCGTCGAATTCATGGTACGCCATTGAGTCCTGACTGGGAGTCTTGGCGTCCGATCCGACTGGGTGCAGTTGGCATCCGTCACTGGGAATTAGATTATGTGGTACACAGGTATCTATGTTCTAATCGCACCGTATCCAATCCACGAAATAGTTCTGCTGTTGTAGAAGAGTATGCATATAATCAGTTTATGCTGATGGTATTGCAGACTATTCCTCAGGCTGAGGTCTGTTATCCGTTCAAAATAGAACTCTACCACACTGGCCTTGAGCCGGTGATTATTGGGTTTTATCGAGCGATTGTAGATCTCTTGAATGCGGGTAAACAATTCGTGGTTGTTCCTATGCTTCATCCCACTCAGGATGGTAGCTATAAGCAAGGAGAAATTTGGTTCTAGCATGTATTTAGGAGGTTGAGTTGAGATATACTCAATCTCTTTTTCTATCATTTTACTTACAAGGAGAAATATAATGACACAAATCACCAGACATTATACGAGTGAATGTAAAACTCCTGGTTGTAATCATCCAGTGGTGTTTCATCAAGATAGCTATCAAAAAATGCAGGAACAAGGAGTAAATCCTCCTGCGTATTGTGAGGTCTGTCGAAAATCTCGACGCCAAGCCCATAATCTTTTTGTAAGCTATACTCGTCCAAGACTGGATCGAAGTCAAGCGCGAACCTCTCTTGAGGTGCGGGAACGTTTGTATTATAACCGTGATGGTCAACATCGGTTTAACTCTGAAAAATTTGGGGTGAACATTGATCATATGAAAGCGGTGTTTCAGTGGTTTGCTCAACCACAGGCGCGCTGCGGAGTAGTAAGAGGTCAGACAGGTAGTGGAAAATCTACTGCCTTTGTCTATTACCTCCTTAATCCACCTGAAGGGTATCCTCATGACTTTTTTACTCGTGATGGGCAAATTTGGGTGACGCAACCACGTATCGTGGCTGCCGAAGGTATTTCTCAATATATTGGAAATATTCTTCTTGGTGATACTTTTGGAAAAGGTGGACTCATCGGTACGAGAACAAGCCAAAGTAAGGACTATGATCCTCACAATTTGGTCGTTATGGCTACGGATGGTTCGGTGCTAAATATTCTCCTTGAAGGAGAATTGGATACTGTATCAATGATCCTCATTGACGAGGTTCATCAGCGATCCACTACTATCGATCTGATTATGGGGCTGACTCTATATTGGATGCCAGCTTTTCCTAAACTCAGGTTAATGGTAGCTTCGGCTACTATTGACCCTGAGGTCTATCAGGAATATATGGGGAAGAAACAAACGGCTATCTTTGATATTCCGGGAAAACAACCAGTGGGCAAAGATATTATTTGGCCTCAGGTCTGGAATTCTGATTCTCAAGTTCTTCTTAATTATTCGGATGTTCGATCAATTACTTCTCAGCTCACTGAGGTGTCAATCGCAAAAACTCTGTGGGTTCTGGATATGATTCGGAGCAAACAGGTGGCATATGGAGACATCTTGGTCTTTTTTCCTGGGAAGAGAGAAATCTCAGATTTTCTAGAGTCTCTCCAAAAGAATCTTCCTTCTAACATGAAGATTACCTTGCATGAACTTCATGCTCAGGTATCTGAAAAACAGAAGGCTGTTCTTGAAGAGGTTGCTCCTAAAGGTGTTCTTCGGATTATTGCTTCGACAAACGTCGCTGAAGCTTCGGTGACCATCGAAGGTCTTCGTCACGTTATTGATTGTGGCTTAGAAAAGCAAGATGAATGGAAAATTGAAGAGGAACGAACTGTTATTCTTCCCATTCTCACTGGTAGATCAAACTGCAAACAGCGGTGGGGAAGAGTAGGGAGAACTACTCATGGATGGGTATATCCTCTTTACTCTGAAGAACAGTTTAAAACACTCTTTCAGGAATATCTTCAGCCTAGTATTGAGCGATCTTCTCTAATAGAAGCACGACTCAAGCTAGCTCAATCAGGGATTCCCCTCGAGTCAATCCGTCTTCTCGGTGATCCAGATAGTGATGAGCTCAAACGCTCAGGAGATGTGCTGACTTCTCAGAATTTCATCGATCGCTCTGGGTTTATAACAGCTCAAGGACAGAATGCTCTTGAATCAGACATACAGTCTGCAATTGATATTATGTTAACGAAATCAGAAGAATTGGGTTGTTTCATGGAAATGGTAAGTATCATTCCTTTTATGCGTAATGGAGGATTCCGTAATTTTTTTGATTGGAATAACAGCTGGTTATTGGAAACAAAATATCTTATTAATCAGCTATATCAAGTATTATTTTCTGAATGTAAAGATGATATTGATGTATGGAAAAAAATCATATGTCTTTATCATGACTGTCCCGATTATCTCTCAACTTGGTTTATTGATATGAATTCATTAGAGCAGGCAATGACTGAGACCTATGAGATAATTAAACAATGGTCGCTAGGTAAGAAAGAGAAGCATATAGTAGATTTGGTGCGTCCGTTAGAGAGTGACAAATATGATGTTGTCAGAAATATTATATCCTCTCTGGAGATTGACTCTGTTGCACGAATTTTTTCTGAAGAGCAATATCAGTATTCAGCTTGGATGAATATGAGGAGTCAATCAATGAGTGTATGTATTCATGAGTGCGGTCAAGATTGGGCATTTAAAGATCAAATCTTTTCATCTCGAGATTCAGAGATATTGTTAAGAGAGTCTGGGGAGGTTCAAACAGTAGATATATCTGTATCAACTGAAGCTGATACTCAGAATCATACGGTGATGATAGGTTCCTTTGTTCATGATGGTGGCTTTTCTTTAGACACAGTGCAAGGAAGTACGATTCGTTTGAAAGAAGGAGATTCTGTTAAAGGCCAGCTTGATAAACATGAATTAATATGCGAAAGAGATTCCTTATATATTTGGAGTATAGATTCGGATACAAAGATTGTATCTTCACATTCTGATCTGGGAATTTCATATTTCTGTGACATTTCACAGTTGAAAGATGTACAGGGCAGATATGAAGGTGAGTTGTTCGGAAGACCAATCATTTCTTTGTTGGAATATATTCCTTCTCTTCCTAAGCAAGTGATAGGATGGTTACGATATTATGATGAAGAGCGATATGTTGTACAATCAAAGGATTTCCCAATGGTTTATCTCGAGGGTAAGAGTGAATATCTTCCTGAGACAGTTGTGCTAGAGAAGGATGATCTGTACTTTGTGCAAGTAAGAACTGAATCAAGAGGTGAATTTTTAACTTCGTCTACATATTCGGATTATCTGCACAAGATGAGAAAATCCGATTTTCTTGGGTTAGATCGAGAAGTCCTTTATGCAGATTATCGGTTTGTGAAAAGGTATCGTGCACAAAAAATGATTTCTCACACATTATATCAAAACATTCGCCATACTCTATATGGTATGGTTTGGACAGACTTAACAGTTGATGAAAAAAATAGAGGAGGATATGTATTTTCTTTTGAAGTTGCAAATCTTCCTTTCCGTGGATTTCTCCCATTTGGAAAAGTGGGTAAAAGAAGGTTCATCCCAGTACAAGGGAAAGTCTCATTGGTAATTGAAGAATTTGATGTTTTTCGACAATCGGTGGTCTTTGGTTTAGTTTCCGATACGGTTCTATATAGTCAATATCTCTCTAGAAAAGAAGAGATTGTTCAGGTTATAGCTGATCGATATATAGAGGGAGTTGGACAGTTCTTTCATCTTTGTAATGGGATATGTGGTTTCGTTCCTCAAAGAACTATTGGTTTTGCGAGAACGCAAGGCGTGTCTATGTATGCTCGTATAGTGAATGTAGATATTGCAAGACAACGTATTACACTTACTCTTACTTAAATAAAAAAATGGCTGCATTATATATGTGGCCATTTTCTTTATACTATTTTATGAGTATTAATGAAAAGGAAAGAAGTATCTATAGGAATTTTTGTATTGTTCTCACTCGTTTTTAGTTTACTCCACATACGGATTCAAAACTGCTTTCAAATGATTGATGAGCTCAGGTGAGTATTGGACTTTAAAGGAGGTGTCTTTACAAATGGTGTTGTAGGAATGCGGGTGAAGTAGAAGGTGGATGGTACAGGGTCCTGGTGG
>PXDG01000167.1 GCA_003565105.1 Parcubacteria group bacterium
CTTCTTCAAGGAGGAGATTGGTCTCAACACTTTCTAGGATGGCACTTTTATCGAAACACACCCTGGGAATTCCCCCTAGGAAACTTTACGGGTCTCCATTACCCTTCTCCGACCAATATTGGCTATACTGATAGCATTCCACTCTTTGCTATTCCTGCAAAGAGTATCTCGTCCTTCATTGATGTGCCATTTCAATTTATTGGAATCTGGATATACCTCAACTTTGCCTTACAAGGAATTTTGGGGTACCGTATACTTAAAGGCCAAACCACCTCGCTTTCTTTTGCACTTTTAGGAGGCGTATTACTCCAAACAAGCTCCGTGTTATTACACCGATTAGGTCATCCAGCACTGACTGCTCATTGGATAATCTTGTGGGCAATTCTAATCTACCTATCCAAAAACTACACCAAGACAACACTCTGGAGTAGCCTTCTTTTACTATCGATAGCTGCCTGGATCCATCCCTATATTGCCGTAATGGGACTAACTATACTCATTGCCTATTACCTCCGAGCTAAGAAACTCTCCCACAAAATACTATACTCTGGGCTAGCATTCATCACAATTCTTATCCACTGGTATAGTATTGGCTATTTAACTTCTTATGCCACAACCCAAATCTTTGGCTTAGGACATTACTCATCATCTTGGACTACGTTTGTTCAATCTCCTTACTCAAAATCACTCTCTCAGATACCATTCAACTCATTACAATCCGAAGGAGCTGCATTTTTGGGTCTTGGAACACTAATCGGTATATGTAGCCTCCTGTTGACTACAAAGCGTTCTCAAATGCATCACTTTTTTACCAAAACCATACCTACACATTGGCCTCTTATTCTCTTCATTTCGATGATGAGCCTCTATGCTTTTACTCATTATACTATCTTTGATAGACTCGCTGAGCAAGGAATTCCAGGATACTCCTATCTATCCAGTGTATTTATCACATTTCGGGCTAATGGGCGATTCATATGGCCTGGCTACTATCTCATAATAATTGTATTTTTAATTAATCTAAAAAAAAGATTCAAGGCACCCCAAGCTACGATACTTCTCCTGATACTACTAGCCATCAATATCTATGACGCACCAAACACCCTTCTCAACCGACGCACTTCCCACAGTCCGCAACCACTCAAAATCGAAGCTGAGCTCCAAGACATCATTCAGGATAATAATTATACTCACATAATGTTTTATCCAACCGCTCCCAATATGACCACCTATTTTAACCAAGATGATTATATTCCTTTTGCTTTCACCGCAGCCAATAATAATCTTTCCATCAATATTGGATACCTAGCACGAGGAGATGATGAGCTCTTTCACATCTTTAATCAAGCATTTACCCAAGATCTCTATCAGGGAATTCTCCAACCAGAGTATCTCTACATCATACCACGCACTCACAGAGACCAAGTAGAAACCTATTTGGAAAACACCGAAACTACCCGGCAATTACGCCAATTGACTCCAGATTTTTGGTACATTCCATAAGCACTTCCTGACCTTACTGCCATCGAGACTAAACCCTCTTATTTATCCTAAAATATGCTATACTAAGCAATATACCGACTTTACTTTTTCTATGAAACTCAGTATCATCATCCCCACCTATAATGAAGCGGAAAGCATTGCCCAACTCATTCAGAGAATTGGAAAGGCTTGTACCAGTAATACCCTCTCCTATGAAATCATTCTGATCGATGATCACTCATATGACGACACGGTATCAATAGCAGAAACATTCCTCACAACCCACCCTCTGACTATACGCCTCAAACAAGGAACCAAAGGAAAAAGTACTTCCTTATTAGAAGGGTTTCAGATAGCTCAAGGAGAAGTTATTGCAATGATTGATGCTGATCTACAATATGAACCAGAAGACATTCCTCGCCTGTATCATCATCTCCAAAAAAACACCTATGATATCGTAGTAGCTCGGAGAAAATATCAGGCTCAGTTTTCGTGGTATCGACGAGTACTTGGTCAAATATATGCCACCCTTTTTGGGAAATACTGGCTCGATCTCCCCCATGATATCCAAGCAGGCCTCAAAGTATTTCGAAGAGCATACCTGCCTAAACCAACCTTTGTTTCTACAGCATGGGGATTTGACTATGTCTTTTTATATAATGCAAAAAAGAACGGAGCGAGAATCGGTGACTATTCTATTCCTTTTAATACAAGAGAATACGGATTCAGTGATGTTCAGTTGAGTACCTACATTGAGTTATTATCGGGAATCATATGGCTCCGACTCAAAGATTATAAAGCTGTCATATTTGGACTGATTGGAATACTCAATACCTCAATAGACTTTACCATCACCCTCCTCCTCATTACACTATTCCAACCCACTACAGTTCCCATTCTTTTGGGAATCAATACTGTGGCCTTCGTCGTTGCGAATATTAACAGCTATCTCCTCAACAAACGGCACACCTTCCAAGACACTTCTTCGCACCGGGTTACCAAAATACTATCCTTTTTTAGCATAAGCCTGATAAGTCTGATGTTAAATAATCTTGTCTTTCTTGGAATCATACAACTTCTCACCCCCACCCAGACCACGCCAAGTACACTGATAGTCATTCTGGCCAAACTTGGCGCGACAATCTTCTCTCTACTAGTCAATTATTGGGGGTATAAGCGAATTGTATTTTCTTCTCAAAAAGGAATCAATCTCACATATCTCAATTATATTCTCATCTTCATTCTAAGTGCAGGGATACTCTTTCACACCACTCTCGATATATCCAGTATCTTACCCAGAAATATCACTTGGCTACTCCAAGGTGGAGATTGGTCACAACACTTTCTAGGATGGCATTTTTATCGCAATACGCCCTGGAATTTCCCCCTAGGGAACTTTAGCGGACTTCTCTACCCCAGTCAAACCAACATCGGATATACCGACAGTATTCCTCTGCTCGGACTACCACTCAAACTCATTTCTTCCATATTAGGCACTCCTTTTCAATATATAGGAGCTTGGATCTACCTTTGTATAACTCTACAGGGAATAATCGGGTTTTGGGTAGCAAAAAAGCTCAAGCTTTCCAATGGACAAGCCTTAATAACTGGATTACTCCTTCAAACCAGCCCTATGCTCATCGCTCGATTAGGACACCCCGCACTATGCGCACACTGGATGATACTCTGGAGTCTCGGACTCTACCTAGACAAAGAACACTCCAAAAAGATATTCTGGTTGAGTATACTCATTATCGTACTGAGTGGACTCACTCATCCATATATCGCCATAATGAGCTGGAGTATTCTTTTAGCAAGATTTCTACGTATTTCCACTAAGTTGCAGTATCAGATCTTTTCTGGCCTCATTCTCACAGGAACGCTTTTGACTGTGTGGTATATGGTCGGCTACCTTGGGAATCAAGCAAATATCATTGAAGGTGGACTCGGTAGATACTCTGCCCATTTCAGTACTTGGATTCATCCAATCTATAATTTTGATCAATCAAGTTCATTGATTATGCCAAATTGGACAAAAACTTATTCGGAACAATACGAAGGATATGCATATCTTGGATTAGGTAGCATTATCGCCAGTATTCTTCTCATACCAATATATATTCGACACATTCCCTCTCTTCTCAAAAAATACATTCCAGCTCATTGGCCACTTTTTCTATTACTTGGAGCCCTTACCCTATTTGCCTTTATCGAGGAGTCACTCTTTCTCAGAATCCAAAATTCTCCCCTTCCTGGTAGCTCTCAACTCATCAATCTTGCCAGTATTTTCCGAGCAAATGGACGCTTTATTTGGCCAACAAGCTATGTGATCACTTTCATTATAGTAACCAGTATTTCCCGAAGATTTTCTCGAACTATTGCTTTAATACTCCTTTTCCTAATAATAAGTATCAACCTCATAGATACCAGTCCACTCCTCTTTCAATCATATAGGCCATCAGAACAGGTGTTTAGCTTTCAAGACCCCCTTATGCAGGATCTCCCTCCTATTCTCCAAGATAGGCATAAACACATTATTTTTTACCCTGCTCAACATCCCTATCGAAGTTACTTTCGTGGAGACGACTATGCTCCGCTTGCTTATCTAGCTGGAACTCATCAACGAACAATTAACCTTGGGTATATAGCACGCTACGACAAAGACCAAATTGAGACCTATAATGCGATTATCCAAAAAGAACTCAAGAACGGAATCACTCGAGATCATCATCTTTATTTGATCCCCGACGCAGAACAACAGAAAGTTTCTCACTGGCTACAACAATCAGACAGTCCCAAAGAATTAATTCAACTTAATCGTCAACTATGGTACATTCCTTAACTCTCTCTTCATATCCCAATCAAACATAGGTTAATCTCAGATCTAATCAATAATTATTATGGACACGTCCCCCAAACAGGGCGAGGAAGGGTCCAGGCAGGAGTATTATCATCAAATTGAGAAGGTTCTGTAGTAATATTAGAAACACACCAACCCGAAAGATCAGTATTAAAGTTTATAGCATTCCAAAACATCTGAGACATATCCGTTACATTGCTCACATCCCAGTTCGATATATCCCCATCAAAAACAGAAGTCATCCAAAACATCCCTGACATATTCGTCACATTACTGACATCCCAATTCGACACATCTCCATTAAAACTTTGTGCTCCGATAAACACTCTTCTCATATCCGTCACATTACTGACATCCCAGTTCGATACATCTCCGTTAAAACTGAGCGTTCCTGCAAATGCATTATACATTGAACTAACATTGCTCAAGTCTGGACTATCCAAAGCAGTCATTGTCATATTACTTGAACCTGAAAAAGCTCCCTCAAAACTAGCCCAAGCTATATCTCCCCATTGTTTAATATCCATCACCTTTAAGCGATCGCTCATTACCGTATTAAATGAAGCTTGGGGAAATTGTCCAGATATTGCAATATCATAAGTACCAGGTTCGTCGTATGTATGAGTAATATCTCCAGTCACACCAAAATCAATATTGCCATCACCCCAATCTACTTGAAAATCATAGGTTGCGGTATTTCTAGTTGAAAGAATAAATTGATTATCATTACTAATTCCAGGACCATCTGTTTGAACAGTAATAATAAATGGTCGAAGATCAATATCATTAATCACAACATCACGTAATTCAGCAGTATTACTCCGAATACTCATCCGATTATTAAAAGGGTGAATGGCAATCTCATACCCACTGCCATTGCCAGTACTTCCTGGACTTTGAGGAATCTGAGCAATATAATCTGGAGTTAAATCATCACGAATATCCAAAAGACCACTACAATCAGTAGCATTCTGAGAACATAATTCTTGATATTCTCCTGTAACCCCTTCAGGATAGCTTCGCTCCCGCACCCGATATTGTTCTAACGAGTTATAGATCGACATAATATCACTTTCTCTTCGAACATCTCGTGTCAGCCCTAATTGTCGTTGTGGATTAATAGCTATAATAACAATAGCTGCCAAAATTCCAACCAAAGCAACAACCAAGAGAACTTCTAATAAAGTGAACCCTCTTTTCTGCAATAAATGAATCATATCTGTCTTACTGTTATTTTTTATAATGCTATTATAGCATATCTTCTGATTTAGGTAAGAGGACTCAATCCCGGCCCCTATTGAACAACTCTATCGACACAGTTCTGTTCCTTTGATAAAATAAAGCCTAGATAACCCTCAATCACTATGAACAAAAAGCAAAGCATTCTCTTTCTCAATTATGAATACCCTCCTCTCGGAGGAGGGGCTGCAAATGCTACGAAATACCTTCTACAAGAATATAGCAAGCGAGATGACCTTGAAGTACATCTGGTTACTTCCTCAACAGACAGCTTTAGCGTAGAGCCACTTCAGATACCGACTCCCTCCCAAAGCGGATTTTCAATCTCTAAAGGGAACAAAAACATATCAGAGTCACTATCCTCCTCTAAAGGAGGTGCCCGCAGGGCGGAAGAGGCTTCCAACGTCACCATTCATTACCTCGATATTGGAAAAAAAGGAAACCTTCACTATCAATCTCAAAAAGATTTATTGACCTATGCTTGGAAAGCTTATTGGTACTCCAAACATCTTATGCAAGACCATAGATTTGATTTAATTCATGCGTTCTTTGGCATTCCCTGCGGATTTATTGCTCAAAAACTGGGCTTACCATATATTGTATCTCTCCGAGGCTCGGACGTCCCCTTTTATAATCCTCGATTTGAAAAACTCGACAAGCTATTCTTTCAACGCTTAAGCAAAAATATTTGGAAACACTCCAAAGCTACCATAGCCAATTCCCAAGGCCTCCGAGACCTGGCTCTGGAATCAGCTCCAAACCAACCTATCGGAGTCATTTATAATGGAGTAGATATATCCGAGTTTAGCGTTGGAGATAATGTCTACACCCACCACTCCGTGGTCCCCCCTCGCCAGCGAGGGACAAAACTACTATCCTCCTCTGGAGGAGGTGCCCATAGGGCGGAGGAGGATTCCACTATACACACACCTCCCCTCAACATTTTAGCTGTAGGGAGACTTATCCCCCGCAAAGGCTTTGACCTCCTTATTCAAGCAGCAAAAGACCTTCCCGTAACCATTACCATTATCGGAGATGGTCCAGAACGAGAAAATCTCGAATATCTGGCACACGAATCTCACGTAGACGTGCATTTTACGGGTATCATCGATCATAATGACATTGTCACACATTACCAAAATCATAATCTTTTTGTACTCCCCTCAGCCAACGAAGGTATGTCCAATACCGTCCTCGAAGCAATGGCCTGTGGACTCCCAATTATCACGACAGACACAGGAGGGACCAAAGAACTCATTACTACGAACGGCTGGGTCATCGAGCGTAGCGTAGAAGTCTTGAGAAAAACCCTTCAAGAAGCTCTCAAAAACCCAGGAAAGCTCCCTCAAATGGGCATCGAATCTCGTGCTCGCGTTGAAGAAATGAGTTGGAAAAATGTGGCGAATCAGTATATTCAAGA
>PXDG01000003.1 GCA_003565105.1 Parcubacteria group bacterium
AAATTAAAAAAGGTGGTTTATGAGTCTAAAGCTCAAATAATAAAGTATCGAGTAAGTTCAAAAGAACTTAACCCAAACCAAGGAAGAGAACAAATCCAGAGTATTTTAGAAGAATCTGAGAATGACTCAGTCCTATCTGATGAGGGGAAAAGTAAGATACAAGAAAAATGTGACAAGGTTATAGAACTGATTGATAGAAGCCAGCAAGCAAATCAAAATAATGAAAATAAGGAAGGTGTGCCAACTGATGAATCTGCAGAATCTAATGTATCTTCATCATCGGAGCAGAAAAAAAGAGAACAGGAGGTTGAAAAATGGATGAGAAAAGCTGAGGATAAGCTTGAACAGCATAAATTCAAAGTAAGTGGTGGTTTCTTTAAAAGAATTATAGACACCTATAGTAAATTTAGTTATGATCAATTATCAAATACAGAAAAAATCTATTTTGTAAGAGCAATTTTTGGAAGAGCAATCCAAGATAATAAAGAGGGCTTTGACTTAAATGAACTAAATGAACAGTCATCTAAGATCATAGAAATATTAAACAGTATAGATAAAGATACTGAACATCAACCAGAAATTGATGAAATTAGAGCATATATTAATGAATGGGTTCAAGGTGATACTACAGAGCAAGAGAAAACTGTTGGAATTGAAGAATCAACTGAATTAGGTTCTAGTGAGTCAAAGACAGAAAGCCTCTCTGATATGATTGCAAAAGAGCTAGAGAATCTTGGAATACCAAGAGAGCAAGGCACTCACTTTAATGGAGATAGAAATAGTTCTTTAGCTAATAAAGTTACGAAGGTTAATCCTAATATTAGCAATAAATTAGGTTTGAATTCTACACAAGCTACACCCAAGAGAACTCCTTTCCAAGAAATACAAAGGTTAACACAGAAAGAGCAAGAAGAATTATCAGACTCTCCTCAGGATAATTACAAAGTAGAAGAAGCTTCATCGGTTGAATTAAAGAATCCTCAGAATGAAAAAAAACAGATATTAGAAAAGGTTAAGTATTTGGTTGATGCATTTCAAAAAGACTACGACAAGATTGTTGGAGATATTCGAGAATACATCCAAGATAATAGAGGAAAATCCGACTTTGCTGACCAACTAGAAGTTTATCAATATGTAGATACGCTACAAGAATTAAAGGTATATAATAATAGATCATTGTTTAATGAGGTTGATAGATTGGTACTCGATTCAGAAGTATTGAATAGTCTAACAATAGAGAACTTTGCCGAAGTAGAAAATCAATTAAAGGACCTTGTCGAAAACACTCAAATACTGAATTATTTTGAGAGAGTCATACAAGGAAATTATGAATATATAGATGAGTTCATTGAAGAATTGAGATTGTATATAAAGAGAATAAATCAAATAAAAGGTTTCCTCGATGATATACAAAAATAGGTACTTTGACACTGTAAAATTAGTATCTCTTCTTACATAAAAACATATTCTTTGATATACTAAAATAGAAATTAAAGACATAAAAATGACTCAAAAAGAGTATTACAAATACCCAGCCTTAGAAATGCATGATGAATTAGAAACTCCTGAAGAAGGACTTTCCTTTTCCGAGGTGAAAAAAAGACAGGAAAAGAATGGGATGAATGAATTGGAAGAAGTTGCTCAAAGGTCAATGGTGGCATTGTTTTTGAAGCAATTTTTGAATGGAATGGTGTATGTTCTTATTGTCGCTGCGGTTATTTCAGGGCTACTCCAGCATTATACTGATGTATATATCATAGGAGCGGTTATTATCATAAATGCAGTTATCGGATTTATTCAAGAATATAAAGCAGAGCAATCGATTGAAGCTCTAAAAAAAATTGTGGTATTAAAGGCCAAGGTTCTTCGAGAAGGTACTTGGCATCAGATTGATGCTCGTGAATTAGTCTGTGGTGATATCTTTAAAGTAGAAGATGGAGATAAAATACCAGCAGATGGTCGACTGTTAGAAGCGTCTCATTTACGAACAATAGAATCTTCTCTAACTGGAGAATCTACGGCAGTCAATAAAAATACAGATCCTATTCAAGACACGGTAGGTATAGGTGATAGAATGAATATGCTGTGGACAGGAACCTTTGTTTCGAGTGGTACAGGTTTGGCGATTGTTACCGCGATAGGAATGGATACTGCTATCGGAGAAATTGCTCAAAATATTCGCTCGATAGACCCTCATAAAAGTCATTTTCAGGAAAAAACTGATGCTCTAAGCTATCAATTAGCTGGGTTAGCTATTTTAATGACAGCTATCTTGTTCTTTATTGGATATGGCTTGCGAGGAATGCCTCTCGAAGAAATATTTTTATCAGCATTAGCCTCATTGGTATCTGGAATTCCTGAAGGTTTACCAGCAGTACTTGTGATTGTATTGGCAATTGGGGCCCGGAGAATGGCTGATAAAAATGCTATTATTCGATCGTTACCTGTAACAGAAACCCTTTCGGTGACTGACGTTATTATCACTGATAAAACAGGTACTCTGACTCAAAATACAATGACAATTCAGAAAATGTGGGTCTACGGTCAATCAATGATCAGTCTTACTGGAGAAGGCTGGTCAGACGAAGGATCTTTGATACAGGACTCTCAGCCCTTTGATGCTCAGGCAGATCCACAAGTAGATTTTTTTACTCGTGCTATGGGAATGTCTGTTAGTGCTGAGGTGACGTTTCATTCAGACACAGGGACCTATCAGATTATGGGAGATCCGACAGAGGCCGCATTTGTCGTCGCTTCCGTTAAGGCAGGAATACCGAAAGAACAGCTTCATCAAGAATGGAGAAGAGTGGATGATATGCCATTTCGATCTGAGATGCAATATCGAGCAAGTTTAGTGCGAGATCACGCCAAAAATATTGCATACGTCTTTGTACTCGGAGCAAGTGAAAAAATTCTATCAATGAGTAGTGATATTCTAGATAAAAATGGAAAAATTGCAATTAGTAAAGATATATACCAAGAAGTCTTAGGTCAGGCTGACTCTCTCTCAGAACAGGCAATGAGAGTTCTCACTTTAGCATACAAAGAATTACCGTATCCATTCTACGAAATTAAAGAAGAGCGAGATATGAAAGATCTTACGGTGGTGGGAATGGTAGGAATGATTGATCCTCCGCGACCAGAAGTAGTGGATGCAATACGAGAATCTCATGAAGCGGGAGTACGTGTTATTATGGCTACTGGAGATCATAAGAAGACAGCCTTGGCTATTGGGGAATCTATTGGATTAGTTCCAAAAGGATCGCGGTCAGTTGATCAAACAGAACTTGAGGCATTAACTGAAGATGAGTTTCAGCAAGTTGTAAAAGAAGTATCTGTTTTTGCGAGATTATCACCACAAATGAAATTAAAAATTGCTGAAACTCTCCAATCTTTTGGGCACGTCATTGCTATGACAGGTGATGGAGTGAATGATGCTCCAGCGCTGAAAAAAGCCGATGTAGGTATTTCTATGGGGCAAATTGGAACTGATGTAGCCAGAGAATCTAGTGATATTATTTTGGCTGATGATAATTTTAGTACGATTATTCATGCCATAGAAGAAGGAAGAATTATATTTCGTAATGTGAAACAGACAAGTATTTTCTTGGTAACAACTTCCGTTGCTCAGGTAGTAGCTATTATGGTTATCATTGCTTTAGGATATCCACTACCCTTAACTGCTGTTCAAATCTTGTTACTCAACATTGTGACAGGGGGATTAATGGATATTTCTCTTGCCACTGAACCTGGGCATGGAGATATTTTGAAAGATCCTCCAATGAAAAAACACCAAGGTATTCTATCCCTGGAGACTATTCCCTTAACCATTTTTATGACCAGTGTCATCTTGATCCCCACTGTGTTAATCTTTCTCTTTATCTATGATGATACCCAAAACATCTTTCTAGCTCAGACCGCCGCATTTACGATGGTAGCTTTTGCACAACTCTTTAATGCCTTTAACCTTCGTTCATTACATCGATCAGTATTTGAAATTGGAGTATTTACCAACAAGTATGTGATTTGGGGAGTCATCGGATCATTGGTTATTATGTTGTTAGCAGTGTATCTACCCATTTTTGAACCAGTATTCAACTTTGTTCCGTTATCTATTATGCAGGTAGCTGTTATTGCAGTCATTAGCTCAGGAGTATTATGGTTAGGAGAACTCTATAAATGGGTTATGTATAAGAAATAAATAATATGAAATATCAGCAGGGATTCACTCTATTAGAAGTAATTATGGTAATTGCTGCATTAAGTATTCTTACTATCATATGGATTTATACTACTGATCCAATTCGAACAATAAACAAGGTCGCTGATGTTCGTATACAATCAGATATGGCTGATTTAGAGAAAGGCTTGCAAGAATATCTCTTTGTGAATGAATCATATCCTGTTACAATATCCACTTCAGCAGAACAGATTTGTAATACTGGGAGTGATACAATCACTCGATCAGCTATTGATTGTGATGGATTTGTTGATTTGAGGCCTCTTGTACCCTCAATTATGACAGAAATTCCCAGACATCCAGATGTTGCAGAAACAAGTGGAGGATCTGGTTATGCTATACAACGAAATAGTACTACCAATATGGTTGAGGTTGTGGTATGGGAAGAGTAGTATAAATGAGTATAGTTTGATATAGTAAAAAGGTACACTAGAGTGAATCTAGGGAGGTGAAATAGTGGAACAATCTATTCGTAATGAATTGCAATTATTATCAAAAGATAATCCTCTGTGCTGGGTTCAGCACAACTTTCAAATTATTCCAGAAAAAGTCCCAGATCTGCTCGCAATTTCTCTATGCCCTTACCATGGTATTGGTAAAAACGGTGTTCACCGTAAAACGTATGGAAAGTTCATTTCCCACATTCAGCCAACAAGGTGGGATTCTCAGGCCTCTTGCTGGCATTTTGAAGCCACAGGTCATTCAGGGAGGTGTATTGTAGGATGTATATGGTATCGTAAGATGCCAGAGGGACAGCATCTTGCATCTATAGAAATTACAGGCTCACAGCCTCATATTTCTACGGTATTGGTTCATTCTGATACAGGGCAAGGATTGTACCTTATTGGATTTTCTTCAGACCCAATTTTTCTTGGGTTACAATTATTCGCTTGGTCTTGGATGGCCTCGGCGGTGTTTTCTGAAGATTGGACATATGTTCAAAAATCTGGATACCAATTGGGGAAAGACAATCCTTTTCGTACTTTGATATGTTCATAATATAGTGAGTATTGGAGCCTCCGTGTCATTACATAGAGGCTCATTTTTTGATCGTATGGAGAATGACGAGGTTGTATGAGTGTAGCTTTGTATTTGAATGGGGGATGGGGTATAATGGGGGTAAGAACGAATAGATATAAAAGATTCAAAATATTTTGGAGGTGATAAGGAGATGTAAATAATAGTTCTTATGCAAGAGAAACAATCAAAAGAAGCAATTCGGTATGCAAAAACGCATAAAAAAGAGATAGCAGAAACTGTTCTACAGAATTACACTCCAGTCGAAACCCCTCTTTCGATTTTTATGGCTGGTTCACCAGGTGCGGGAAAAACGGAGTGGGCACAAGGATTTGCACAGGTTTTAGAAGGAGACATTCTGCATTTGGATGGAGATGCTCTGAGGAGTTTCTTTCCCGGTTACCAAGGGCATAACTCTCATTTGTTTCAAAAAGCAATGAGTAAACTTGTGAGTTATATTCATGATCAAGTATTAGCTCAAAATATTTCCTTTATACTTGATGGGACATTCTCCGATCTCCAAAGAGCCGAGGAAAATATACGGAGATCATTGAAGAGAAATCGAAAAGTTATCATCGTTTATATTTATCTTTCGCCTGAAGATGCTTGGCAATATACTCAAGACAGAGAAATGATTGAGGGAAGAAGGATTACAAAAGATACATTCATTCAGAAGTACTACGGAGCCTATCAGACAGTACGAAGTGTTCGTGAGATATTTGATAATAAAGATGTAGAGATTTTGTTTTCAAATAGAACCAATATGGTATCTGATACTACAAAGATTCTATCTATTACAGATACCGCTCAACTTGATGAAATGATACCAAGGGTATATAATAAAGAAGAATTAGAACAACTATTATGAAAACATTTCAACTATTTGCCACTATTAGAAAATTTTTGAATTTTGGAGAAAAGCCTTCACGGCCGACTATTGATTATGTGATGAATGAAGCTCCCTTAGAAGAACGGTTATATTGGTTGCAAAAAGTATCCGAAGTAGCCCATAAAGAGCAACAGGAAAATATGAAAAAATGGAAAAAAATGAAGAAAAAATCTGCGTAACAGCAGGTTTTTTGATTGAGATTGCTTTTTTTCTGTCCTCCTTTGTGTCAATCCGCCTCGGGCGGGGAGGAGGTGTCACGTGAGTGACGGAGGAGGAAGATAGGAGAAAAATATTTTAATATGATAGGCTTATTGTATGAAGAGTGTGGCTTTGTATTTGAGTGGGGGATGGGGTATAATAGTGGTAAGATAAACGGTAAATAGATTGTTTGTATGGTAGTCTTTATTGATGAAGTTAGAGATTCGGGAATGAAGAATAAACCCGGTTCGAGTAAATACTTTGTCATTTCTCTCGTTGTATTCTCGGATAAAGAAGAAGCTAAGAAGTGTGATCAAGCAATTCAGAGATTGAAAGAACGTATTTTTATTGGAAAGACAAAATCAGAATTTCATTGTTCTCAAAACAAACATACTACAAGAATTGCTTTTTTGGAATGTGTAGGACAGTATCATTTCTTTCACTTTTCGTTAGTACTAGATAAAAGTCTGCTTTATGGTGAAGGATTTCATAATAAAGACTCTATGTATAAGTATGCCTGTGGACTTGTGTTCAAAAATGCGGAAGCATATCTTGATCAGGCAACGGTG
>PXDG01000049.1 GCA_003565105.1 Parcubacteria group bacterium
GGTGAATCCTTTTCTGTTGACTTCCTTTGATTTCATTGTTTTTATTCTTAGGTACTATCTACTATCATTATATCATATCGTTTTTATATAGATCTCAGAAAAATGTGGATATCTTGCTCAATGCAATGGCCGGGCACACAGGCCAGACACTACAGTTCAACATGCTCTCGAGAGAGACAGTGTACCAAATGAGTTAGTTGTCAACACAATGTTTCTCATCCTATTTCGGTTTACTTTGTGGATAACTATATAATCATTTACCATTTTCTTCTAAATCCACCAAAAAAGACCGAAATTGCTCGGTCTTTTTTGTAGATAAATCTTAGGATCGACTTACATCATTCCTGGCATTCCCATTCCTCCCATTGGAGGCATTCCAGCTCCTCCTTTATCATCATCACTTGGCAGATCAGTAATCACTGCTTCGGTGGTGAGCAAGGTTGCAGCAGCTGAGGCGGCATTTTGCAAGGCACTTCGGGTTACTTTGGTTGGGTCAATAATTCCAGACTTTACCATATCCACATATTCTCCAGTGGCGGCATTGTATCCCATATTTCCCTCGGTTTCTTTCACTTTTTCTACAACTACAGATCCTTCTACACCAGCATTATTAGCAATCATCTTTACTGGTTCTTCCATAGCTACTCGTAGAATATCCAAGCCTACAGCCTGATCTCCAGTAAGCTTGATGCTTTCTAAGGATTTTTGGGCTCGAAGAAGAGCTGTTCCTCCTCCAGGAACAATTCCTTCCTCTACAGCGGCTCGGGTTGCGGCCAGAGCATCCTCAATGCGATCTTGAACTTCTTTTTGCTCTACTTCGCTGGCAGCACCAACTTTGATCACGGCTACTCCTCCAGAAAGCTTTCCTAATCGCTTCTTAAGGTTATCTTTGTCGTAATTAGAGTCAGTTTGCTCAATTTGTGTCTTGATTTGATCGACTCGAGCTTGAATAGCAGCTTCATCAGTGTCGGCAGCAACAATAATAGTCTTTTCTTTCTCAGAAATAACTTTTTTGGCTCGTCCAAGTTGAGAAAGCTCAGTATTCTCAAGCTTCAATCCTACTTCTTCAGAAATCACTTCTCCTCCAGTAAGGACCGCAATGTCTTTCAACATTTCTTTTCGGTTGTCTCCAAATCCTGGGGCCTTGATAGCAAGAGCTGAGAATCCTCCACGCATCTTATTAACAACAAGGGTAGCAAGAGCTTCTCCTTCTACATCTTCAGCAATAATCACCACATCTTTTCGTCCTGCTTGGGTAAGCTGTTCAAGTACTGGCAGGATATCTTGAATAGAAGAAATCTTTTTATCAGTAATCAAGATATATGGATCTTCCATCTCGGCAATCATTTTCTCTTGATTGGTTACCATATATGGAGAAATATATCCTTTCTCAAACTGCATTCCTTCGACTACTTCGCTGGTAACTCCAAAAGTTTGTCCTTCTTCAACAGTAATAACTCCGTTAGCACCAACTTTTTCCATCGCATCAGCAATTTCTTTTCCAATCATTTCGTCTCCATTGGCGGAGATAGTCGCTACTTGTTGGATTCGAGACTTGTCATCACTCACTTTTTCAGATGCTTTCTCAAGAGCTTTGACTACTGCTTCAACTCCTTTTTCGATTCCTTTTTTAATCTCCATTGGATTTGATCCAGCGGTAACATTTTTGAATCCTTCAGCAACCATTCGTCGAGCTAAGATCGTTGAGGTAGTTGTCCCATCTCCAGCGATATCAGCAGTTTTGGAAGCCACATCTCGTACAATAGAGGCTCCAATGTTTTCAAACTTATCTTCGAGCTCAACCTCTTTGGCAACAGATACTCCATCTTTCGTAATAACTGGAGCTCCGAATCCTTTGTCAAGCACCACATTTCGTCCTTTCGGTCCAAGGGTCACTTTGACTACATCAGCGATTTTATCAACTCCTGAGAGTAATCGTCGCCGAGCATCTTCGCTATATACAATTTGCTTTGCAGACATATGTGTAACTATTAGTTAATATCTTTATTTAGGCAACAATAGCCAGAATTTCTTCTTCTTTGGCAACCAAATATTCTTTTCCTTCTACCGTCACTTCTGTCGGTCCATACTTACTAAAGAGAACCGTGTCCCCTACTTTGACAGTCAATGGTTTTAATTCTCCAGAAGCAAGAACTTTTCCTTCTCCGACAGATACTACTTTTCCTGTTTGAGGTCGATCTTTCTGAGCAGTATCAGGGATATAAATACCACTTGCGGTTTTTTCTTCTGCCTCTTGTGGTTCGATGACCACTCGGTCGTACAATGGCTTAATGTTCATACGATTGGCTTTTTATAGCTTATATTCATTTTTAGCACTCTTTAAGAAACTGTGCTAACATCTTTATTATACAAAATCAATGCTGAAGATGTCAAGCAAATAAATTGAGTAAGTACTCATCTGAGAGAAGGTAACTCGACGTATATATCATAGATACGCAGTAGCTAGATGCTCTTTATAATTAGTTTTTAAGCTCTACATTATGTATGTAAAAACAAAAAAAGAGTGGCGCATAATCAATGCCACTCAATAGTGATTATTGTTTTTTACATATAGCCAATATTACAAGGAATATTGGGAATGTTATAGGAAAGACTACTGGAAAAACCAGTGTTATAGATATGAGAACAATCAGGACTTTTTTACAATATCATTTTTAGACAAAGAATGTCAATGAAAGGTAAACTCTATTATCGAATATCCTAGAGACCTAATAGAGTTTATGATTGTTCGATTATGACTCCATCACTCCCCCTTTCTGATACGTCTTTCGAATAATATCAACGATTTCTGGCCAGGTAGTATGAGGAATGTCAGGATGAACCTGAGGAAGATAACTATTCCAAGGCTGTTTATGACAAATAGGCTTGGTTGAAGCTTGCCAGCCATCGAATTCATAGGGATTATCTTCAATGAGGTACAAAGCACCTAACTCGTCAGCCAGTTGCCACTTTTTCTTTCTGCCAGTTTGAGTCCCATACTGCATCTGAGCTCCGTGCGCAAAAATAACCTCAACACCAAAATGCTCTTGAATCATTTGCCGAGTATACGCTTCATATGAATGCGGTCGACTGGTAATAAAGATTATTTCAAAATCTTCTTGTAAAGATTGTAATCCTTGGTAGCCTTCTTCCATAAAAGGGTGGTGGTGAAAGGGAACCTTCTGTTCAAAATCTGCACATATTTTCACAAGCTCTTCAAAGTCAACTTGCAGTAAATCCATCAGGGTATGAGTGTGACAATCCTCATAGCGTAATGAATAGCCAAAATGCGTATTAATATGTTGAATAAAAGGATTCATCCAATCCACAACGACTCCATCGATATCGCTGGCAATCAAAGGTTTCTTCATATATAAAAAGAGTATGCGACTAATATATTTAGTATAGCACACTCTTCTTAAGAACTATCTGAGCATATTGTGGGTCCTATTTACAGATCACCTTACTTCACACTGCGTAGAATATCCTCGACACTCATTGTAGCCACTCCAACTACGCTATCCGCACCTCCATAATAGATGTAAAATTCACCGTCTCGCACGATATTCCCCTCAGGAAAGACAACATTTGGTACTTGTCCAATTAACTCATACGACACTTCTGGCTCAAACAGTGGATAATAGGAACGCCCCAAAATCTTCGTAGGGTCTTCCAGATCCATCAAAATAGCTCCCACTCGATAGATATGATCATCAGTGGAAACTCCGTGATAGATGAGTATCCAACAGGTATCAGTCTTGACAGGCGTAGCAGAAATTCCGACCTTCCAATCATCCCACATTCCAGGTCGCTTAGAGACCCAAATATTCTCTTCCAACCAGGTGTTTCCATCAAAGTCCAATGAGTCTACGTAGGCATAGTCAATGTCTATTCCCATCCGATGATATAGAAGGTATTTACCGTTAACTTTTTCGGGTAAAATACAAGCATCTTTGTTGTCATAGTTTGGCGGAGAAATTAACACTGGCCAAGCCCAATTTTTCCAGTTTTTCTCAAGAAAATCTTGTTTGGACAAATGCGTCATAGCTACTCGTGGAGCCTCCGTACCATTATAGGCAGTGTAGAGCATATAGACTTTATCATCAATCAAGGTCAAGCGAGGATCTTCACAACCTGAGTTGCCATTGGGTACATTTTTTCCCTCAAAGTCGGCTCGTGGCCAATACATTGGTTCAGCATCTCTCACATCAAACATAACTCCATTTTGAGAGGAAGCATATCCCATATAAGAAGTGTTTTCTTCCGACATTGCACGATACGCCATATGAACCGTTCCATCAATATCAACTACCGAGGGGTTAAATACGGCTTTTGCTTCCCATTCATTCTGAGGATTTGGGGTTAAAATTGGGTTTTCTTTTCTCCGTCTAAACTGGGGTCTATCGTATACTGGCGTACTGAGAAGATCTAACAATGTTGCAAGATGAATCTCGGCAATACAACAGGAAGTATCAGCAGCACCATAATGAAGAATAATTGTCTCTTCATCTTTCATAATCGCTCCTGAAGGAAAGACAATCATCGGGATATCCCCATAAATCTCATACTCCTCTTCTGGCGTGAGAATAGGATAATCTGTCCTTCCCAAGACAATATGTGGGTTTTGTAAATCAAGCAAAATAGCATCAACACCAAAGACTTTCTTTTCCGTATGATAATCTCGAATATAAGAGTAAAACAAGAGCCACCCTTTATCGGTTTTTACTGGTTGAGATCCAATTTCAACGTGATCTTCAGGACGCTGTTGCAAAGGAAGTTTATAGGTATTCATACTTTCATACCAGCTATTCCAAAAATTCATATCCCATAACTGTTCAATGGAGTCAAGCATCGCATAGGCAATTTTTGAGGGAGGATTATCGGTATCAACTGTCAAGATAACAACAATCTTGCCATTTATTCTCTCGGGAAACAAGGTCATAGCCTTGGCATTAAATGGAGTGACTAAATGCTTCTCCGTGATAGTATTCATATCATCAGATATAGCAACTGCGACCTTGATCCCATCTGGACCAAAAGGATATGTAGACAGAGCTGTGTAGAAAATATAGTACTTCCCTTCAAAAAAAGTGATTCGTGGATCCTCACATCCGAATCGATCCCAACTTTGATCGGGACGAACCAAAAGCTTTCTGTCCTCAAAAGTAAAGCCATCTTGAGAGACTGCTCGACCAATTTGAGAGAGAGAAATTTCTACCCCTTCTTTAGCATAAAAATGAGTCTTAGACAAAGCTCTATAGGCAATGATTGTTTCTTCACCTCTCTTAACAGGACTTCCATTAAAAACGGATTCTGCCTCCCAGGAGTGTTTACGATTCGGCCAAAGAACTGGGTTACAATGATATCGTTGAATAAAATTCATATCTTTATTGGTTATTCTACTACGTTCTGATTTTTTAATTGAAACATAAGGGTGTCCATATCTTGATAGGCTACGTTTACATGGCTATCGGCTCCTCCGTAGTATACAAAGAGTTTATTATCTTTAATAACAGCCCCACAAGGATATACAATGCCGTGCTTATGACCTTCATTTTCATACCACTCAGTAGGGCGAATAGCTGGGGCATCTGTACGGTATAATACCTTGCAAGGATTTTCATAGTCTAAAATCATCACTCCGATTTTGTACTGACTATCATCTCTATCATCAGTGGCATAATAGACCAACAACCACCCCTCATCAATACGAATTGGTGGAGCACCTGCTCCAATCTTTCGACTATCCCAAATATTATCACGAATCTTAATACAATACTTTCCTTGCAACACTCGTCCATCGGAAAAATCTAAAGAATCTTCATAGTCCACTAAGATATTGGGAAAGACTCGGTGAAAGAAGACGTACTTGCCTCTAATCTTTTCAGGGAAGAGCACTCCACTCTTATCGATAACTTTTTTGTCAGATAAGAATTGAATAGGTGACCAAATAAAGCGTTTGGCCAAGAAATCTTCTACCGATATAGACGTCATTGCTAATCGTAAGTCCTCCCAACCATTAAAGGCTACAAATATCATATAGATACGATCTTCAATCAGAGTCACCCGCGGATCTTCACACCCCCCCCAAGTACCTCCTCCAGAAGAATAATCGAGTCGTCGTCGCCGATCAGTAAAGGGTGCTCGACTCGATTGAGGATAATAGGTATACATTGGATACGGTAATCTTTCATCAATAGTTACTCCATCTTTGGACGAAGCATATCCGATTTTAGAAAAATCCCCCTCCCCAATAGCTCGATAAAAAAAATAAACCGTACCTTCAATCTCCACCACAGCAGGATTAAAGGTTTGGAGACGTTCCCATCTATGATTTGGGATTGGAGAAATCAATGGATTGTGCGGGCTTTTTTGAAAAGTGACTTGAATTTTTGGTTCAGAAACAGATGAAGTAAAAGGCATCCCAATTAAAGTTAAAAATGAATACTACTAATAACGATTATCTGCATATACGAAGCATGAACAAAAATGATTTCTTTTTTATGCTGTATACTTTTAGTATATCATATCTTATATGTGTGGATAAATAATAGAAATAAAAAAAGAAGCCTATACGGCTTTTTTTGTGGGCGCAGGTGGGCTCGAACCACCGACACAAGGCTTAAAAGGCCTCTGCTCTACCGACTGAGCTATGCGCCCTACTATAATTACATCTCTTAGCACTTTCTTATTATACTGATTTTTCCATCTTTTGCAAGTCTTCCTCCTACTTATTGATCTAATTGAGCCTTCCCTGCTAATAAATCTCGATAATACTGGGATTTTTCCAATAATTCTGTTTGTGAAAAGATCTGAATCTGATTATTCTCA
>PXDG01000091.1 GCA_003565105.1 Parcubacteria group bacterium
AGAAGGAAGACTTCTTTCTTGGAAAGAAGGAGGTGTTCTCTGAGCAACTTCAGGGGAAGTTTCCTCAGAGTTTTCAACTTCTTCTTCTTTGTAGGAGGTTGAATCAGAAGTAGACACCCCCAAACCTTCCGAGGGGAAGGTTGAAAGAAACTCACTCTTCTCAGTCTCCGAAGGGAGATCAGAAGAGTTTTCTTTGACTTGGATAACTTCCAAGTCTTTCTTTTCTTCTTTTTCTTCAAAAGGAATAACTGGAATTGGAATCCCAGTTTCCATCTCTACTTCATTTACTTCTTCAGTTGAAGAAGTAAATGAATTTTCCAGCTCAAACTCTTTTTCAGCCAGAGCAGGTGCTCCCACTGAAAGAAAAGTTACCGATGCTAAAACTCCAACTAGTTTCTGTACTCTCATGAAAAATCTCCTGGCCACTTTGGCCAATTTTGTTAAAAATCATAGTAACAAGAAGAGTCTTTCCTCTCTCGTTACACCGCGAACAATAGTACCATAAAAATTAGGTTTTGTCAATGTCTGATAACGATTATATATTGATTATTTCTCTGAAGGATACTGATTATAACTAGACTTATCAAGACCTTCATACTTTCGCTTTTCTGCGTCAAGTGCAATATCCAGTCGAGAATTATCTTCAAAATCACGAATAGAGTAAACATACTTCATCACCATACCCAAAAGAGCAAAGAAAATCCACATCACCGCTGTTTGGCGAAGAATATTATCATATACCGCAGAAAGGTATAAGGCTAAGGTAATAAAAATAATCATCAATACTAGAGTATCATTTCGTGATTGTAATTTTTTAGATAATAGTACCACCGTCGCGATCCCTAATAATAAAAAACTCAGAAAACCAATTACTCCCATCTCAACAAAAACTTTAATATAATCATTATGGGTTTCCAGAGCCCCAAGAGCAATACCACGAACTTCTTCGGTAACGATCTCCACCATTCCTGTACCAAACCCTATCAATGGTCTTTCCAAACCTTTTTCCAACATATCCCCCCACATCTGTTGACGCCACAATATTGAATCACTCGGATCTCCACTAAACAGCCCCAACAACCGGCTCACAATAGGAATACCTGCTAATCGAGGCCAGTTAAAAAACACTTGATTTTGAAGCCAACTATACACAACTAACATTGCTCCTCCCGTAGGAACAATAATCGCTCCTGCACGCAACGTTTTTCGAGTATTTTTAATTAACAACACTCCTACTACTAAGAAAAATAATCCAATCCAAGCTCCACGGGTATACGTATTAATAAGCAACACCCCTAACACCCCCGTATACAGCAACATTAAATCCCTATTCTTCTTACCAATTTGATGATCAAAAAACTGGTACACGATTAAAGCAATAATCAGCAACAAATAATATCCCAGAACATTCGGATGTCCAAACGTGCCCATAATACGATTATCAAAGCCTGGATTACTATAAATACCCTGCCCAGTAATTAGCTCCAAACTAGCCACCAAGGCTGGGATAATCGAAGAAAAAATAAACACTCGTAATAATAACTGGAAATCTTCACGAGAATCAACCAAAGCATATCCAGCAAAAAACACCAACAAAAAGCTGGTTACCCGAACAACCTCATTAATAGCTATAGGAATATCTATCGCTACAGGAACAAAAAGAATATGCACCCCTAAAAAAATTAAAATGAAGCGCCCCAATGGAATAGTATGAAGTCTCAGCTTTCTTTTGCGAATAATAATACTACTTAATACAATAGAGACAAGAGCAGTCATTCCTGCAATATTAATAAGAGGCGCATCATTGGCAATTTGAACACCAATATTCCCAAGGATATCTAACGAGGGACGAATAAAAATAAGGGTAATCAGCAATAAATCAAGAGATATTGTCAACAAGGCAAGAGACAACAAAATTGCAGCTACGAAATAAACAGCTACAGGAGGGATATTCATCACAAACCCAATCACAAGAAAGGCAGTCATACTGATGAAAAGTAGATACCGTTTAGAATTCATAATGAGTATCTGAAGGAACACCAAAGTCGTCGACAGACTCGTAAGTTGGCTTTTGATTTTTTGTTAAAATGTAGAGCACGGAAACAGCAAATCCAATAATAGCCGAGCCTAATAAATTCAATAATATATTTGGTCGCCCAATACCATCATAAAGAGAGGGGTCATTGACGACCGTAATATTCGCGGTATCTCTGAGTATATCATTTGCTTGAGCTGTTAATTGATCTATAACAGATCGATTCATCGTTTCGGCTATATCTGCAGATTCATCATAAGTGATAATATTAATAAACCCTCTACCAGAACTATCTACAATCACGTTTCGTCGATATAATCGCCGCCTCTGTCGCACATCTTCTATTGGAAATCTATCTTGAATTGACTCTTGTCCCTCAACCACTCTATTAAAAAAGTTATCTGTATAAGCAAGATCAATCATAAGAGCTACCTGAGACTCTACTGAACGTTGTGCTGTATAAGAATCTACTTCTGTACTCGCTGCTTGAATAACAACTAAACGAGATTCTACTCGGTATTGTTTTGGAAGTATTAATGTAACCGCAACTCCAAGTAACACAAAGGCAAGAGTAATAACAATTACTGTCCCAAAGCTATCTTGAATGCGTTGTAAGATAGTACGTGTACTATAATCAATCATAATCATTACCTAAGTTATACTAGTCGAGTAAACTTGTATTTGTTTAATTTCATTCATTATATCACAAGTACTCCAAAAACAACACTCTTCCATAATCTCCTCCCCCACAAGCTCCCCTTAAATCATAAGATACTCAGATCAAAAGAGTGAAAGACCAATTATATTTGACGAGATTCTTCTTTTATGGTAAAATTTTTTAAGTCTTAGAGCCAATAATGTATTTATCTTATGAAATCTGGAATTCACCCTCAGTATCAAAAAACAGTAGTTACCTGTATTTCCTGCAAGAACACCTTTGAAACTCAATCCGTTCTTCCTAAAATTGACGTTGAAGTGTGTTATAAGTGTCACCCTTTCTATACGGGAAAACGAACACTCGTAGACACCGCTGGACGAGTTGAGAAATTTAGAATGAAGATGCAAAAAAAAGCAGAACTTGATCAAAAACCGGTTCAAGAAAAAGCCTCCTCTGCTCAAGAGCCTACTGATAAGAAGTAACCGTACCCAAACGGTTCTTCTTTATTTATATACCTAATAATTGCTATGATTGACCTACCTGCACTCCAGGCCGAATTAGAATCTCTCAATACTGAGCTGGCTGACCCAGCTATTTTTCAGGATACAAACCACTTTGCTGAAGTTTCTAAGAGACAAACCGAAGTACTAAATTTAGTAACCCTTGGACAAACCTTAGAATCTCTCAACCAACAAATAGCTGAAGCCCAAGAAATGAAAGATGTCACTGAAGATGAAGAAATGAAAGCTTTGGCCGAAGAAGAACTCAGCAATCTCACTGATCAAAAAAAATCTACTGAGAAAGAACTTTATACTATCCTCAATCCCCCCGAAGATGTACCTAATGAAATTATCGTAGAAATTAGAGCTGGAGCTGGAGGAGATGAAGCAGGCCTTTTTGCTGCCGAAATGTTTAAAGCCTACACTACCTTTCTACAAAACCATCGAGGAAAAATCAACCTTTTGAGCCTCTCAGAAAATGCAGTAGGAGGATTTAAAGAAGTTGTCTTTGAAGCGAAAGGAACCGATATATATAACTACCTACGATACGAAAGTGGAGTACACAGAGTACAACGAATCCCAAAAACCGAAAAAGCAGGTCGAGTACATACCTCAACCATTACTGTAGCCGTACTCCCTGTAGCCCAAGAAGTAGATATCGACATTAACGTAAATGATATCAAGATTGATGTTTTTCGATCTAGTGGCCCAGGTGGCCAAAGCGTCAACACCACTGACTCAGCGGTACGCTTAACTCACATTCCTTCAGGCATTGTTATTTCGTGTCAGGATGAAAAATCCCAACTCAAAAACCGTGATAAGGCTATGAAAATTCTACGATCCAAACTTCTCGCTCGTCAAAAAGAAGAAGCAGCAGCCAAAGCAGCAGCAGAACGAAAAGATCAAATTGGAACTGGAGATAGATCTGAAAAAATCCGAACCTATAATTTTCCACAAGATAGAATCACCGATCATCGCATTAAGCAAAACTTCTCGAATATTGAAGGAGTGATGCTCGGAGATTTTTCTAAAATTATAGAAGCTTTTGAAGAATATTCCAATGAAAACCCATAGTAAAGATATACTATATACCGTATAGGTATAGTAAAACCTATGTATTCCCTATGACCATACAAGAACTTCTCCTACACAGTAGTCAAACCCTCGAAAATTACTCCCCCACTCCCGAGCTTGATGCTCGTGTTTTGGTATCCCACAGCCTAAAAATCAACCATACCCAACTCATTTTAAATCGAAATGACACCCTTCATCCAAAAGATATAACTACTATACAATTGCTCATTGAACAAAGACAACAAGGAACTCCTATCGCCTATATAATCGGATCAAAAGAATTCTACGGTCATACCTTTATCGTCACTCCTGATGTACTTATTCCTCGTCCAGACACAGAATGTATGATTGACTGGTTACACAACCACCATAATCAATATAACGGCCAGACCATTGTAGATATTGGAACAGGATCTGGCTGCATTGCTATTAGCCTCGCCCACCTATTCGAAAAATCTTCAGTGATCGCAACCGATATCAGTCCTAATGCCTTATCAATTGCAAAAAAAAATGCTACACTAGTACTAGGTACAGATCAATGTCGTATTCAGTGGTACCAAGGAGATTTGCTTGAAGCACTTCCTCTCAATACGAGACCTGCAATAATCCTCGCAAACCTTCCTTATCTAGACCAAAATATATACACAGATGACTCTATTCGTCACGAGCCTCCTTTAGCACTCTTTTCACCTCAAAAAGGATTAGAACACTATTACCGGCTTATCGAATATTTAACTTGTCATCTGTTTTTTGTTCCTAAGATACTGATTGTAGAAATTAATCCTGAACAATATCAAGCAATGAAAGATATTGTTACAGCACAATTTCCCAACAACACCTGTGAGATAATTTATGACTTAGCAGGAGATATTCGACATCTGGTCTTTTCTCTACCAATAATTACCAACCAATAATCAGAAAGGGGGTGAAAGATATGAGTAACAAAGATACGAAAGCAAACCAGTCAATTCCACAACAACCGTTTGAGCAAGAACCGAATGGTCGAGGGAAAAGTTTCCTAACAGTCATCCTAATGGTCATCTTAATTGGAACTGGAATATACGCCTTCCTCCGTGGAGCTCCAGAAAACAATGAGAATGATGTACAAGAACAAATCGAGCAAATTCGAGAAGAAGATCAAGAAGAAGATGAAACCACAGAAGAGAATGAATCCAATCAAGAAGATCCTTCTTCGAGCGATACCAATGGAAATGAAAATGACACAGTAGATGCAGTGACTCCTTCAGAAACAGTAGTTACCGCTGTCACAGAAGAAAATATCTCTGTTCAAGCGACTAATGGAGATGGGGTTACTCACCTCGCCCGACGAGCAATCCAAGAACGATTGCAAAGCCAAGAAAAAGAACTATCAGCTGCCCAAAGGATTTATGCTGAAACAGTCTTAACGCAAAATGAGACCTATTATCAAGATTCTATTAATCCAGCAGAAGAAATTTCTTTTTCAACCCAAGATATCGATTCAGTAATTGATGGAGCAGAGAATTTATCTCCATCACAAATTGATGCTTGGAATGTCTATGTCCCGAATGTCCCTTCCTTACAATAGGTGCACCATTTGTAGTTCTACAAGTAAATCATCCCCTTGGGCTGATCAGCCTAAGGGGATGATTTTTTATATTCAAAGTATTTTTTCTCTACCTAAGACAAAGAATGGTGAATAATTCCTCATCTACTTACCTAAAATATCTTGGACCCGAGATGCTTCATTCATTACTCTATCAGCATACCATCCATGCTTACATCCACCAACATAACACATCGCTGCTTGTCTTTCCAAACTCGTATTTCCTGCAATATTTTGATCTCCTACTTTTCCAAGCAACACCATAGTCATAGCTAACATTGCATCTTCCATATCCCACGGATTAACCTGTTCTCCTCCTTTTAACTGTCGTAATCGAGGTTCATAAGAAAGCCAAGTAGTAGGCATAACCTGAGCAGGCCCCATAGCTCCTCCCGTTCCTGCTGGATAATTAGGAAATGGACATCCAGAAACTGGTTGAGTTATAGGAAGACCAAGTCTACTCACAATATCTTCAAAAGCTTGCTCCTCTCGGGCTGTATTAATTCGAGTATTATTGCCTGGACGAGCAGCACATCCACTCAATGAGTCTTTGTAGAAAAATCTACCAACATTTCGTCCTAAACCAGACTCCACAGTCATCACACCTATTAAAAATTCTGGCCGAATCTTATTATCAAATCGGGCTGCGTTAACACTGGCCAGAGCATATGCTTCTTCAAGAGAAATGGCACCTCCCTGACTACCTCCTCCAAGAGAACGGATTTGAGCAAAAAGACTACTACTATTGGAAATTGATTCTTTCAGGAGCTCTTCATACTTCTCTTGTTCTCCTTGAGTTTCCTTTAAAATAAGTTCTTTTTCTGCACGAGTACTCTCTAATAACGATCGTTGATCTTCCTGCAGTCTACGAAAAGAAATGAGCTCCTCT
>PXDG01000187.1 GCA_003565105.1 Parcubacteria group bacterium
ACATCTCCTTTTTGTTTACGTTGATAGCCTTCTATATCATCGAGATACATCATATGAATGGTATTTTTACCTTGGAGAAGCACTTTTCTTCCTTGATCACCAAATAGTACTTGTTCACCAGAAGCCTCTGGTATCCGTCGTAATATACGGTTTTCTATATCATCTAAAGACATTCGTAGAACTTCATCTGTTTCTGTGATAATTAATAGGTGAGATTGGGTTTCTGGAACAGCAAGTTGTTTAATAGGAAATTGAAACTCTGTAGCAAGTGTTTCTGCTTGGCGAGAAAGGGTGTTGTAGCGTAAAATATCGTTTGTACGACTATCTTGATAGTAGATAATGTTTCCTCGAGAAACTGATTGAGCTACGTTTCGAATCACTTCTTTATTAGGGGTAGTTTGAATGATGTCTTTCTGAAATATTATTTCATCTTGAAGGAAGGTTAAAGTACTTCCTTCGAGTGACAGTACGGTTATGGGCTTCTCTATTGGACGTGTTGTAAAGGCATCTGTTATTTCTAAAAGAGTTGCCTCAGATGAAAGGACGTTATTCAAAATAAAGAGTCTTTGGCCTGTTTCTCCAAAAATAGTAAAGCTTAATTGCTGAGAAGAGTTGTCCCATATAATTTGTTCAAATTGAGTGTCCCGTTCGAGTTGGAGGGCAGTAAGCCTATTGACCAAGTGGGTGTGTGTCTCTGCTTGCGGATTATACAGCCATAGTCCTGGCTTTTCTGGATCGTATGATGAATATAAAATATTATCTGAGAGAGGATTAGGTAGAATATCTTGTATTTCTGTAGGGGCTGTTGCCAGTAGTGTTACCTCTGGTTGGTCTGGGAATAGTATTACTGAGTCGACTAATGTGACGCGTGAAGGTTCTATATCAAGTGTTTTACTCCAAGATTGGAATCCAGGTCGAAATAGGGTTATATCAATTGGACCAATATCCAGCCCTTCTCGATAGAGCGGGGTTGGATTACTTATTGTATCATTTATGATGACTTGGTATTGATTACGGGGATTAATACGAATCCCTCCTGTAGATCGAATTTGTGGTCTGATATTCCCATCAAACGCATCAAAGCGAAAACCCATTGCATATAGTATGAAAAGGGGAGTTATGAGCAAAAATAGCAAGGTTAGGAGAAGAGCAAATCGTTTTTGGAATTGAGGATCCATATGTCAATATATTAACTAAGAGCGTCTAGGGCTCGATTTACCATTGCATCAGCATCTTTATTCAGATGTCGTTTGACATGAGTATAGGTTACTGAATCAAAGGGTTTTTCGGCGTTCCAGATTTGTTGGCAGAGTGTTTTGAGTCCAGGGTTTTTAATTTTATAGACGTGGGTAAGTTGTTTTTGAGCAAGTTCTGAGTCAAGAAAGAGTTGAACTTTACAGTCTTCAGGATTTATTTGAGTTGCTTTGCAAGCCGTAACGGTGTGTTGGAGTGCTTGGAGTATTGCGGTATATTCAGCGACGTTATTGGTTGTTTCTCCGATGTACTCTCCGTGAGAGATTCTTTCCTGTCCTGGTAGATCGATGATAAATCCAGTAGCTGCTTTTCCTGGATTTCCGCGAGATCCTCCGTCAGTGTGTATGGTAATAGTCATTCTGTTTGATTATCTATAGTTCTATTATATCATTTATTAGAAGATTTTTTTACCTGGGTAGTTCGATGAACCAGATATTGAGAGACGATATCTGCTTTTTGTTTGTAATCTCCATTGTTTGAAGTTATTTGGAACGCAGGATTAATCTCTAAAAGATACGCTTGTTTTGTGATTTTATCAATCATAATATCAACTCCTGCTAACGGCATTTCTGCAACTTCACATGCTGTTTCAGCGATCTTTCGGTAGTTAGTATCAATCTCCTGTTCAACAAGAGTTCCTCCTAATGATGTATTGTTTCTCCAGTCGTTGGGGGCACTGGTGCGAAAGAAGGATGTTTGATAGGTGTTATCCGCAATAATAACTCGATAATCTCCGTCATTAGGAATCATTTCTTGGATTAAGATTGGTCGAGTATGGTTGATTGCTGGGTTCTCGCTCATTTGTTGAAGTTCTTCACGATTATTAATGAGGAACACTTGTTTCCCATGAGCTCCCGTAATTTCTTTGAGGACAAATGGATAATGAAATTCTTGTTCAATAAAGGCTATTTGGTTGAATATTGCCTGGGTTGATAGTGCTAATGTTTTTGGAATAGATAGGTTATGGTGGTGAAAAATACTCATCATCCATAACTTATCTTGTTTTTTGTGTGGTGTAGCGGGGAAAATAAATTCTGATTCAGGATACCATAAAGGAAATATATCTAATATATATGGAGTCGTTGTTCTGAAAAAATACAAGTCATAGGTATTGAGGGGTTTGCCTTCAGTAAAAAGCCTTGGTTTATATCCATTTTCTAAGAGAACGGAGATGGAATTGAATTGTACAAAATCAAGGGAAACATGGTCTTTTGCAACTTGGGATTGAATATACTCAAGTGTTTCAGTTACGTGATTTTTGTATACGATAAGAATAGATGACTGCATAAAAGTGATAATTAATCTGTTGGGAAAGGATGTAATGTTGGCATACCAGAAAAGAGCATAATGGCCAGAATATTTCGGTGTTCACTGAGGATAATATCTTCGGTGGAGTTTAAGGGAAGAGATTCACTAGGAATGTATCCTGTAGAGGTATTGACGTACTGGGAAACTTCCTCTTGGTAGGTGTGAATGATGTCTTGATTCGCTTCTTTTTGGAGGCAATAACACACACCTATTTCGGCAATGATATCAGGTTCTTTGGTTTCAAAAATAGCCTGTATATGTCTATCAAATATCGAATATATCCATTGAGATTGCGTCTGGTTTAACGTATATTCATAAAACCAACTTTGCCCAATAATAATATGGGTCAGAGTATATAAATAATTGAGAAAGAGTACCGAGTTGGTAGAGTCAATTGTTTGGTAGGCCTGTTCAACAGAGGCTTGCATACGAGCCTCTTCCGTTCCAACTAAACTATTGTTCGGAAGGTGAAGGTACCAATACAATATATTAATGACTTGCACAGGGGTATTGTGGAGATATTGGGGGTTAGATAGTAATTCTTCAAAGAAGCGAGTAAAGTGTTGATCAAGATAGGATTGAACTTCATATTTAAGTTGAGAGGGAAGTAAATGATCTCGTTTGTACCGATGAATAACATTAAAGGCCATCAGGACATCGAGATAGATAAATAATTCACGAAAGAATACTTGGTTGCTATGGATAAATACGTTACGTACCTGTTGTCGAGGAATGGGTGCTTGTAAAGGGAATCGATTTTCAAAATCAATTTCTAAATGATGATGGATTTGAAAATAGAGGAGCTTATCAGAAAAGTAATCAAAAGCGTCTTTTTGAATAGACTTGAGTAGAGGTTTTTTTCCTGTAATTTTGTATAACCGCGACAAAAAGTGTTGTTGTTTGGTTTTGGGAAGGATGGCCAGATGAGTGAGATAGGTATTTTGAATTAATTCTTGATATGCAGTACTCATACCCTACTTTTTTATTGGATCAATAATAAATTTTCGCATATTTTTACTGCCGAGGAGAACGGGATAGTCAAGGTGCCCGCGATCGGTAATTGAGCAGAGAGCGGTGAAGTCTTCTCCTTGAATAGTAAAGGGGAGGCGAATATAAGGGCGTACGGTAATCCCGTTCCCTGCACGGATGGTATCTACTTTAGCTAAAAGAGAGAAGGATTTCTTTTGAATTAATTTGTTATATCCAGCAATGGCTTTTACGCGTTCTGATAATTCTTGATGAGTAATGTCTGAAGGAATATTGAGCTCTTCAAACTCACTGAATACCTGGCCAAATCCAAGCTCTCGTACTAATTCAGCATCTACACTTGATGAGTCGGCACCAGTATCTACTTTGCATGGCACTGACTTTTTTTCACCGAGAGCACTAGTGATGGTAACCGTTTCTTTTAATCCTATGACAGTACGTCCAGTAATTTCGGCTACTTCTTCTTCAATTTCTCCTCCAAAAAGATCTTTTGCGATTCTGATTGCACGTTTCACGGTTTTTATTTTGAGATTCCCTACCTTTTCAAGGCGTTCTTTGAGCGGGGCCATATTGGCAAGTTGGATGGAAAGTCCTGGTCGGGCATTGGCTTCTAGAATTACTGGCCCTGCATCTCGATCAAGAGCAATGTCGATACCAGAGAATCCAAGGTTAGTAACGTCAGCGGTACGAATGGCAATATCAAGGATAGTATCCCAGTATGGTATCCGAATTCCAGACAAGGGGAGTCTCCCATTAGGTACAGTATCAATAAATCTATTTCCCATAATAGCGTTTGTGGTTACGCCGGTAGATATGTCTATCCCAAGGCCAATTCCTCCTTGGTGAATGTTGGCTTTCCCATCAGATTCTTTGGTAGGCAGTCTGAGCATTGCCATAACGGGAACTCTATTAAAAACAATAATACGAATATCAGGAATTCCTTTGTAGGCATAGGTTTTGAAGAGTTTGGTGATTTGGATTCGTTCTTCAAAGAAAGCTACGTCAGGGGTGTTATTTCGCGAATAGGTTCCATCGAGAATATTTTTGATGTGATTCCGAAGATCTGTCTCGGACATTTTGATTTGACGATTTTTGACCCATAAGCGTTCTCCAGAAGAGGTTCTCTTCTTATTTTCTCCAAAAATCACCACAATACCTTCTCCTCCGAATCCTGAGCGAGGTTTGAGGACAAAGCTTTTCGGGAGGGATTCAAAATCAAAGGAATTTAGATCCTCAAGGCTGGCAATTGACCCAAGAAGTTGGGGGGTGGGGATGTCATTTTTTTCAAGGATTTTTTTAAATCGAATTTTATCATCGACTAAGCGAATCCATTTTTTCTTATTATATGGTTTTATATAGGTTAAGTTCCGCGAATTCATTCCGAGGATTTTTTGTCCAAAAAGGTAGCTTTGTATCAAATTCATATCAATGGTAGATTAAGAACGACTTCCCAGAAGTTTTCGAAATCGAATATATTCACTTACACGGAGACCTTCGTATCGTCCAAGAAATATAATCAGGAAGAAAAAGGCGATGATAATAGCTGGGTTTGTGAAGATATATTCTTGCACTTCTGGGGTGGCTACAATGAAATATCCCACACTGGATAGGGCTAGCGTCTCTGTAGCGAGAATTAATGCAGTTCGATAGCCTTTTTCGATTTGAACATTGATAAATTTCTCGACGAGGGTGATAATAATCAACATTTGATACACGGAAAGATTTGCTACCACGGTTCGAGCAGAAAAGACTGCTTCAATCAAAATTACAAACATTGTTAAGGCGGTAATAGACAAGATTAATGCCATTTTAGGAAGATACAGCATCCGAAGTTTACGCAGCATAAACCGAAGCATTGAGGCAACCAGGAGTGAGGTAATAAAAATTGCCGCACCGTACTTGATGTCAATTTCCAGGAAAGCAAAGGTAATGATAAGTGGTGTGTAAATACCAAAAGATTTGATACCAATAATCTGTCGAGCAGCAACAATCAAGGTAGCCACAATGGGGAACATAAGGAGTGTCACCAAGGTATCTCGTGGGACACCACCAGCCAACAAAAAGTCAAAGAGAGGCGTAAGCATAACGATAGCAATTATAAGTGAATCTTAGCTGTATTATACGCAATTTTTACGTATTAGTCAAAGAATTGTCAATAATCAATAGGTTGTATATCTATTGTTAAAAAATGCTGCTCTAGATACTAAAAGCCTCCCAATACAGATGTATCGGGAGGCTTGGAAGATTTAGACTGTGGGGGTTTTAATTTCTACAATCTTTTCTGCTAATGCATAAATATTGTTTTTTAGCTTTTCGGATGGACTTGGCAATCTTTGGCTTTTATTAATGGCATCACATACCAAGATGAGGCTATATACTACAGAAGCAATTTCAGCACTCTGGTCAAAGATTAGAGTGGCTATGGATTCTCTCACCCAATCTTTGAAGTAGATAATCCTCACTGATTCTAACTCTTGGATATTATTAAGATTTAGTTCAGTAGCAATGCTACGAATTAAATCTGTTGTGCTTTCTACCCACTGAGTATTCAGAGAGATATTTTCTCTGATCTGGTGAACTCTTTCTACCTCTTTTTTAATCAGAGGAGCTAATGTTTCGATCTGCTTTACTATAGATTTATAATTTTCAGAAGAAAGTAAATTCTTTATAATAATAGAACTGATTTTATATATTTCCTCTTCTGAATAATATAGGATTCCTGCATATTTGTGTTGCAATTCTTTAATCTTTTCTTCAGACAAAAGCGAAATATCTTTTAATGAAATTTCTTTAATTTCGTTAACCAATTCATCTATTTCATCATCAACAATAAATTTTTCTAACCGACTTAATGTCGTGTTACTTTCTGTTGTTGACAGAAATAACGGATTGATTTCATTTAAAATTTGAATGAATGTTTCTTTATCATAACAGATACTGCTGTGAATCATAATTCCTCCAGTGGGGATTGTTAATGTACAGATAAAGATACAAGACAATTTTGGTGATCTTTGCATCTTAGTTGGTACATGGTAGCATAGTATTTATATTTTATCAAGGGTTTTTGACGAAATGCTCTGCCTTAACAAACTGTACAATCCCTTCTCCTATACATATCATTGACATACATTGGTATTTCTTGTATTGTATGTATACA
>PXDG01000082.1 GCA_003565105.1 Parcubacteria group bacterium
CTGAATGGAGTATCGTTTACCATTCCCAGAGGGCAGGCGGTTGCCTTTGTGGGTGAATCGGGTGCAGGTAAAACAACTGTTGTAGACCTGCTTCTGGGACTAATGATGCCCACATATGGGGCAATAACCGTGGATGGCAGGAACATTCATGAATCCATTTCGGCTTGGCAGCGAAATCTCGGTTATATTCCACAATCGATCTACCTGGCCGATGAAACCCTTCGAAGCAATATTGCATTTGGCCTACCCGAAAATGAGATCGATGATGAACTGGTGCTGCAAGCCATCGAACTGGCCCAGCTCGGTTCACTTGTGGAGAGGCTTCCTGAGGGGCTTGATACCATTTTGGGTGAAAACGGCACTCGCCTCTCCGGCGGGCAACGGCAGCGGGTGGGTATTGCAAGAGCCCTCTACCACGATCCGGAGGTATTGGTTATGGATGAGGCTACGTCTGCTTTGGATAATATCACTGAAAAAGAGATTACACGTGCTATTGAGTCCCTCAAGGGCGACCGCACCGTAATTATAATTGCCCATCGCCTTACTACTGTTGAAAACTGCGATATTCTCTATCTCATGAAAAACGGGAAAATAGTGGACCAGGGTTCGTATGATAGCCTGGTGAATACCAACAGTGATTTCAGGGAAATGGCGCTGGTGAATGAAGATTAAGCTCTGAATTCCATCTTTTCACTTCGTGTTTAAAGGATGAATGTGGCATCTTTTCACACACTCTGAGATGGAATGGATCCCCTTTTTTCATAATCCTAAAATCGGGCTCAGGTTTTGGGGTTATGTTCTTGTTGTTTCTAACGACCTGAGCAGGATGAACAAGTTTGCCTCAAATTTATCTTAAAATAAACAGGCAGCCGGTAAAAACTTTAAGCAGTCTTACTATAACTATGGAAGATTATTGGAAAAATTTTTGGAATCAGGATAAAATCTTAAAGCTTGATAATCCTCAGAGTCAGGTCGGAAGAACAAGGTTTGGTGAAACGATAGAAGAAGAAGCATGGGATGAAACGGTAAAGTTTTTATTAGAAAAATTAAAATTAGAACCAAATCATAAGGTACTGGATCTATGTGCCGGAAATGGCCTTATCACTAAAGAAATTGTTCCATTTGTTGAGGCAGTAGTGGCAGTAGACGTATCAAAAAAACTATTGGACTCTTTTGTTATCGCAGATGATAAAATAAAAAAAGACCATTCTGATATTTTAAGTTATCCGTACCCTTCAAACTATTTTGATCGCGTGCTTTTTTATTTTTCGGCGCAACACTTTGATGAAACAGAGATAACAAAAATATTTACCCGGGTTTATAGAACATTATCTGATGGCGGTATTTTCTATGCAGGGGACATTCCGGATATCAATAAAAGGTGGGATTTCTATCATAAAGCAGAATACAGAAATTTTCTGTTTAACACATTGTATGAAGGGAATCATCACATTGGTAAGTGGTTCGATAGGGATTTCCTGATCTATTTAGGAGAGCATTGCGGATTTAGCGAGTGTAAGACTATTGATCAGCCCTCTTTCATGATTAACTCCTCCCATAGATTTGATTTAATTTTTACCAAATAACATTATGGATCAATTAGACCAATTAAAGGTTATCTGGCTCAATGGAATGCCAAGAAGTGGAACAAGCTGGTTAAGCCAGATATTTGATAGCCACCCCGACGTTAAATTCAGGTTAGCACCTCTGTTTAGCTATAGATTCAAGAATTACCTCAATGAAAATTCAAACAGAGAGGAGTGTGAAGAGTTTATAAATAAAGTGTATGGTTTTTCCGGAGATGAATTTATGGAGCGGCTGGAATTGAAAAGAGAAGGGCACATCCCGGATTTTAAAAACAAGTCTGATTCTCCTTCCCATCTGGTAATGAAGCACACCCGCTATCATAATTTAACAGAGATGCTGTTAAAAAATAGTCCCAATGTAAAACTTATCCATATTGTAAGAAATCCGTGCGCATCAATAAGTTCCTGGTTAAACACTCCAAGAGAATTTAATCCTGAAGATGACCCGTTTGAATATTGGAGGAGTGGAGAAAATCGTAAAACAAATAGAGAGGAGTATTGGGGTTTCGATGATTGGGTAAAACTTACTGAATACTACGAAAGGCTTGCTGACCGAAGCCCTGAGAAGGTAATGGTTGTACGATATGAAGATCTGTTCACAGAAACCTTGAAAATGGTAAAAGAGATGTTCTTATTCAGTGAACTGAATAGTATACCCGACCAAACGATTGAGTTTTTAAAAGAGTCAAAAAATTCCAGTTCAGATAATAAGTATTCAGTTTACAGGGGTAAGAACAATGTGCTGGATGGATGGAAAGATAAACTCCCAAAGAGTATCCGGGAGGAGATTTACAGGGATCTTAAAGGCACAAAACTGGAAAAATATCTGGAATATTGAGTGTTATAAATCACTTCTAACCAGACTGTACATAATTGCTTATGTAAAGTATTAAATTATAACCTTTAAAAATGATTTGCCAGATCCGCCGCCGGTGGATCAACATGAGAATGCCTTGCAAGCATCAATTTTATGAACAAGTAGCTGGAATTTGCAGAACTCCCTCCTTTTTCAAAAAATGAGCCCTCTTTGAGGCAGAGGTGCAGGGAAAATCTTCAGAAAGCCCAAATACACTACAAAATAATATTAGATTAGCGCATATGGGAGTTTAAACATGGAATGGAGTTCAATTTCACATGGTACTTTTTAATATAAAGATTGGTCAAAATGGATATATCGCAAAAAAAAATTATAGTTACCGGCGGTGCGGGATTTATCGGCTCAGCTTTAGTGCGAATGATCATCAATAAAACAAGGCATCGTGTTCTGAATATTGACAAGCTCACCTATGCCGGGCATTTGGAATCATTGGAAAGCGTGAGCGGCTCCGATCGCTATCAGTTTGAAAAGGTTGATATCTGCGACTCTGAAACAATCCATCGGATTTTTGAAGAGTTTCAGCCGGATGCCGTGATACACCTTGCGGCCGAATCGCATGTTGATCGCTCAATTGATGGGTCGGCCGAATTTATAAAAACAAATATAAATGGTACACACGCGCTGCTTGAAGAGGCCAGGCAATATTGGCAAAAGTTAAGGGGTAAGCGAAAGGAACTTTTTCGGTTCATTCATGTGTCGACCGATGAAGTGTACGGTGAACTGGGAGATACCGGCTTCTTTACAGAAGATACCCCTTATGACCCGCGTTCACCCTACTCATCCAGTAAAGCTTCATCCGATCATTTAGTGCGGGCCTGGTACCATACCTATGGCCTGCCGGCAATTATTACAAACTGTTCGAATAACTACGGGCCTTACCAATTTCCGGAAAAACTGATTCCCGTGGTGATACTGAAGGCGCTTCAGGGTAAAGCTATTCCGGTATATGGTTCCGGTGAGAACGTGCGCGACTGGCTTTTTGTGGATGATCATGCCCGTGCACTGCTTAAGGTTGCTGAAACCGGCGTTCCCGGCGAAACATATAATATAGGCGGCCACAATGAGAAACAGAACATCGAAGTGGTTCACGACATTTGTGATTCGTTAAATGAACTGGTTCCAAAAAAGAAAAACTACAGAGATCAAATTTCATTTGTATCCGATCGCCCGGGTCACGATTTTCGCTACGCCATTGATGCCTCAAAAATTGAAAAAGAACTTGGCTGGACACCTGAGGAGACTTTCGGCAGCGGCATTAAAAAAACCATCCAATGGTATCTGGATAACGTCAATTGGTGCAAAGCAGTTACAAAAAACAATTATGATCTTCAAAGGCTTGGAACCGGGGGATAAATCCATGGTTCAGCTTTAGGTTTGGAATTTGAAAACCCTAAGCCACCTCACCCCCACCCTTAATCTCAACTTCAACCATGACAAAAAATGAAAGGAATTATTCTAGCCGGCGGAACCGGAACTCGCCTTTATCCTCTAACCAAAGCGATCAGTAAACAATTGATGCCGGTTTACGACAAGCCGATGATTTATTACCCGCTTTCGGTACTGATGCTGGCCGGAATCCGTGAAATCTTGATCATTACGACCCCTGTTGACAGGGATGGTTTTAAACGGCTTTTAGGAGATGGTTCTGAATGGGGTATTGATGTCTCTTATGCTGTTCAGCCCAGTCCGGATGGCCTGGCACAGGCTTTTATAATAGGTGAAGAGTTTATTGGAGAGGATGATGTATGCCTGATTCTGGGAGATAATATTTTCTACGGGCAGGGTTTTGGCCAAATGCTTACCCACACCGTACAGGCACTGAATGGAGCCACCGTATTTGGTTACCGGGTAACAGATCCCGAACGTTTTGGTGTTGTAGAGATGGACAGTACCGGAAAAGCACTCTCTATCGAAGAAAAGCCGGAGAAGCCAAAAAGTAACCTGGCCGTGACGGGGCTCTACTTTTATGATAACCGCGTAGTAGAAATTGCCAAAAATGTAGAACCTTCAGGCCGGGGCGAGCTGGAAATTACTTCTGTAAACCAAAAATACCTCGAAATGGATGCCCTCTATGTACAGGTTTTAGGACGTGGCTATGCCTGGCTCGACACCGGTACCCATCAGGCAATGAGTGAAGCATCTCAATTTGTAGAAATTATCGAGCGCCGGCAGGGGTATAAAATTGCGTGCCTTGAAGAAATTGCCTGGCGGCAAAAATGGATCTCCACCGGCCAGATTCTCCAAAAAGCGGATGACCTCAGGAAAAGCGGCTATGGTGAGTATTTAAAGAGATTGATAGATTTGCACAACCCAATCCTTTAAAATCTATTGATGGTTTTATTTGCCCATAATGGAGTGCTTTGGAACAGAGGTAATCAATCACTATTATTTGCTCTGTTTATACATATTCTGAAGCCGGAAACGATTGTTTATTTTTGATATTCACCGGGCAGACAGTTTTAATTTTAAGTAAAAGGAATCGTGGAAGATTTTTTAAAAAAAATAATTCCGGATAAAGTTAAACAGCCTATCCGAAAAAGCACGCGCAAAATAAAGAGTGCCGGCAAGCAAAAGGTTTTCGGTATAGGTATGAATAAAACAGGCACAACGTCACTCAAAGCAGCCATAAAGGAACTGGGCTTTGTGACAGGCCGCCAGTGCAGGGCAGAAAAGCTTATAGAAGACTGGGCTCGAAGGGATTTTAAGGGCTTAGTGAAGTACTGCAGGTCAGCCCAATTTTTTCAGGATATTCCATTCAGCTTACCCTATACATTTGTTGTGCTTGACCATGAATTTCCAAACAGCAAATTTATATTAACGGTACGGAACAGTGCAGTGCAGTGGTACAATTCATTAACTAAATTTCATGCAAATAAATGGGGAAATGGAAAGCGCGTACCGACCAAAGAAGATCTGCAAAATGCTACATATATCTATAAAGGGAGCCCATGGAGAGTGAACCGTTTAACATTAACTACCCCCGAAGATGATCCATACAACAAGAAGATATTGTTAAAGCATTATGAGGATTATAATAACAGCGTGATGAAATATTTTCGTCATCGGAAAAATGATTTATTGGTATTGAATGTTTCTAAAGAGAGAGCTTATCAAAAGCTTTGCGATTTTTTAGAGGTTGAACCGGTACGGGAAAGATTTCCCTGGAAAAATAAAACTAAAGAGGTGAATGTGTGATCCCCGTAACAAAACCATTTATGCCTCCTCATGAGGAGTACCTGCAATACCTGCAAGGGATATGGGAGCGGAAATATCTGACCAATAACGGGCCTTTGGTACAAGAGCTGGAACAGAGGCTGAAAACTTACCTGGGCGTTGAGCATCTGCTCTACCTTTCCAATGGCACCATTGCCCTCCAAATAGCTATCAAAGCACTGGGTCTCAAAGGGGAGGTCATCACCACGCCCTTCTCCTATGTGGCCACCACCTCCAGTATTGTATGGGAGGGATGCACCCCTGTATTTGTGGATATCGACCCCGGTACCCTGAATATAGATCCGAAACGTATAGAAGAGGCCATTACGGAGCATACATCGGGAATACTGGCTACGCATGTATTTGGCAATCCCTGTGATATTGAGGCGATACACTCCATTGCGGAAAAGCACAAACTGAAAGTAATCTACGATGCCGCTCACTGTTTTGGCACCACCTACAAAGGGAAGTCGGTTTTTGACTATGGTGATATCAGTAGCACGAGTTTTCATGCCACCAAGTTATTCCATACTGTTGAGGGCGGTGCCCTGTTTACAAGTGATAAAGATCTGAACTACAGGATGAGTCAGATGCGAAATTTCGGGCATGCAGGTTTTGAAAAATATGACGGGGTGGGCATTAACGGTAAAAACTCGGAGTTGCATGCTGCTATGGGCCTTACAAACCTCACATATATTGATGAAATTTTGCATAACAGAAAGAGCCAGTGTCTTAATTACCGGCGGTTGTTGAAAAATGTTTCGGTACGCACTGTTACCATACAGGAGCACAGCCAATGGAATTATGCCTACTATCCCGTAATTTTTGAAAGTGAGGCAGCTGCTTTAAAAGTAAAAGCTGCATTGGAGCAGCAGGATATTCACCCCCGCAGGTACTTCTATCCGAGTCTCGACACATTGGAATATGTAGCAACGGAGGAGGTAAGCGTGTCTAAAGATATTTC
>PXDG01000078.1 GCA_003565105.1 Parcubacteria group bacterium
AGCATTTCAGAGTTATATGAAAGCATAACCTTCTTTTATGGTAATGCTAAATGATAGATAAGGTGACGAAATTCTAGATAAAATCATTATTAATGAACAGTAAAATATAATTCTAATAGCTATAAAATTGTATCATAAATAAATTTCATCAAAAACTCTTGACAAAATAAAAAGAATGTGATAGTATATTCAAGTAATCAAGAGCAGGGCAACCTGAAGGCTTGATTGAAACTTTTTTTGACGGAAACAGCGAATAGGTTGGATTGCCCAGAGCTACCTGAGTATTGATTAGTACTTAGCTAGCTCTAGGTAATCTACCCCTAGGCAAAGGAGGCTCTTATAGAGTTAAAACCCAGACCCATTCTACGCAGCAAAGCAAAAGCTGCAGCCCCTAAAAAAGGCAAAAGCTTTGCATCTGCATTCGCTAGACCTGTAAAAAAAGTTGGAGGTGCGGTTGAAAAACCAATCCTCAAAAAACGTTAACGCGTAACTTTTCCCTGGCTACACCTTTGTGGCTGGGGTTTTTACTTTTGTTGATTGAATCTGATTTGAAATTGTGGTTCAGGGTTGAAAAAAATACAATATACGCTACACTATAAATGTCCTTATTCGACGATATTATGACATATTCAGCTTCCAATGGCTATTAGTCAAAACATATACCCATTGGAAGCTGTATATGCATCCTAACCAGCATCCATATATCGGTCGATGTTACGCCTCGGCTATTCGTCCAGAGGCTGACATCATTACTGATATGAATGATATAGAGCGCAAAGAGCTCTTTGATCTCATTATTCCAGAATGGATAGTTGCGTTAGATCGGCTCTTTGGGATGCCTTTTCGGCCAAATTTCTGTGTTTTGGGGAACGAATGGGCTCATCTTCATACGCATTTAATTCCACGATATGTGAGAAGTGTCTTGTATCAAGGAATGTGCTTCTGTGACCCCAATCCACGGAAAAATTATGCTCCATATCAGTCTCAGAAAATTCCTTTGGAACTATTAAACTGTATAAAGAGCGAGTTTACTGACATATTATGCAAATAACATATTTGCTTTTCAACCATCCTAAGATGTGATTAGGGTGGTTTTTTATAGAGAGTCGGAGATCTGAGTTCTGAGTATATCGATTGTGGTAGATTATTTAGCTGCTTCTTTCTTTTTGATACGCAGGAAGTAGCGTAGAATAATAAAGACGGTAAGAGCAATAATAAAGAAATCAACTAATTGAGCAATGAAGGCTCCATATTGAATGACTGGAGCACCTGCTTCAAGAGCTTCAGGGAGACTATCAAATTGTTGTCCTCCTAATTGAATATATAGATTAGTGAATTTAGCATCTCCTAATAACCAACCAAAGATAGGCATAATGACATCATTGACTAATGATTGTACTAAGGCATTAAATCCAGTACCAATAATGATACCTACGGCAAGATCAATCATATCACCCTTTATAGCAAATTGTTTGAATTCATCGATAAAGGTGAATCCACTTTCTGAAACTGCTTTTTGGGCTTGTTTAAGAGGGTTCGAGACTTCTTTTTTGGACGATTTTTTGGACATAATATCTATAGTTATTGGATAATCTATTCTTTGTTTATGATAGCAAATTATCTGACTATTGTGGAGTGTGTGGGTTTTGTGTAAGTGTAAAATGATTTTTTGATAAAAATTGATTAATTATTACAGAGTAGTGTATAATAAAAGAGTAGATAAGAAAATATAATTATCAATACCTATTATGAAACTCAACATATTTGATATTGCCGTAGAAAATGAAGATTATCGTGAAGTTATAACTACCGGAGTAGATAGTCAACTTGTGGTTATGAGTATTCCTCCAGGTCAAGATATTGGGGATGAAATGTATACAGATGTTGATCAGATTACCGTGGTCGTGAGAGGAAAGGCTCGTTATTCAATTGCTGGAGAGTCATCTGGAGAACTTATCGAAGAAGACCTACTCTTTGTTCCTGCCGGAAAAGATCATGAAGTGGTTAATATTGGAGATGAAGATTTAAAATTATTCACAATTTACGCACCTCCTGAACACGAACCAGGAACTGTACAAGAAACAAAAGCAGATGCTCTTGAAGACGAAGGAGTTGTTCCAATGGATGAATCTGATCTGTATGGAGATGATTTGGAAGACGAATATTAGATTTGTTTCCAAATAGAAAGCGAAATCTATGAAAATCCTGTTAGTAGAAGATGATCCTGAAATCGGAGCCTTAGTAACTCGTTATCTCGAAAAAAAAGGCTTTGTTGTAGATTGGAAAGAAGATGGGAAATCTGGCCTGTCTTCTTTTCGTATTAATCAATATGATTGTTGTATTTTAGACATCAATCTGCCACATATTTCGGGGATGAATCTTTTACAAACAATTCGACAGTCAGAGACTCATTCTACAACTCCAGTGATAATGCTGACAGCCAGATCTCAGATATATGATACCTTAGAAGGGTTCTCTCACGGAGCCGATGATTACATTACCAAACCATTTCATCTCAAAGAACTTCTGGCTCGCATCCAAGCTTTAATTCGACGTTCGAGTCATAATAAAGAGATTAGCTTGGTACTTGAACACTGGACCGTGGATGAAGGAAGTCTAATGTGTCATCATTCTGATGGTCAGACTGTTGAACTCTCAAATAAAGAGATGGGTATTTTGGTATATTTAATACGGAATAAAGGACAAGTTATTTCTACTGAAGAACTATTAGAGCATGTTTGGGATAGTTCTGTGGACATTTTTACCGATACAGTGAAAACACATATTAAGACCCTTCGTAAAAAAATAGATCCTGACAAACGATTGATTCAAACCATAAAAGGGAAGGGGTATCGTATTGCAGATGTCTAGGCAATACGTTCCATTTCACATTTATTTCACTCGATATTCACCTACGATTCACGTAGGTTTTTTTATACTATATACAGTATAAGTTGATTATACTTCGTACTGAGATATATAAATAGGTAATATATATGGCATATGAGAAATAAAACCAGTGCATCATTTGATATTAAAGAAGTTGAAACATATGTGTTTACATTTCTTTGGATTCCACAGTCATTAGCTCTTCTATTTATTGCCTTACATTTAATTATGTAGAAACTTCACCCTGAATTCACCTTAAGTGAGGTAAAATAATAGTGTCTCAAAAGTTACGATAATCAGACACGATAACGAGAATCGAATGAGACATAAAATACAATTAATGAATCCAATTACTATGAAAAAATCAACTATTACATTATCTGCAATCATTGGAATATCTCTCTTGACTCTTGGTGTACTAGGCATCTCTCATGTGGATGCTCGATCAATGGCGGGCAGTGACTGGTCTCAACTCTCACCACAGGCTCGACAACAAAGAGTCAATACCTGGAAGGCTCGTCATCAACGACGTGCACGAGCTATGGAAAAACTTCTAGCCTATTTAGAGTTAGATGAAACAGGGTTAAAAGAACTTCATGAAACAGGTACATCTCTTTTAGAATACATCGAAGAAAACGGATATGATTTAGATACGGTAAAAGCACTTTTCCGAGAAGGTATGGTAGCTCAGCTTGATGAACTTCGAGAAGATGAATCATGGTCAGATTATGAATATGAAGTTCGTATAGATGCTGTTGATGAAAGAATAGAACGTGCTTTGAATCGGGTAGGTCGGGGAGAGCCTGGTCATTGGACTGATTAGTCTGATATAATATAGGCATAGAATTACAGGTGTTGTGAAATATGGTTCAATCATTACGACTGAGATTAACCCTCTGGTATACAGCATTATTTGTTGTTTTATCCTTTATTTTGGTGGTGACACTTAATGTTTTAGCTGTACAGTATTATCAGAGAACAGAGATAGGGATTGACGCCCTATCTCAATCTCGTTATGAGAGTATTTTGGGGGAACCGATTCAGGATGGGCTTCATCGAGAACAGATTGTTGATTTTATTGAACTTGTTCGACAAGAAGATCTGGAGCAAATACGTGTAAGTTCCTTTGTAATATTTAGTGTTTTGGTGGGACTGTCTTTGGTGGGGGGGCACTATATCGCGGTAGATATGTTGAAGCCAATTCAAGATCTAAATCAGCAGATCAAAAAAATTCAGGCAGAAGATTTGCAAAAAGTATATTACCCTCATAATGATACGGATGTACAAGAATTAGTATCGTCACTCAATGAGATGCTTCTCCGTATAGGAAAAAGTTTTCGATCTCAAAGAGAATTTATTGAACATGCTTCACACGAGCTCAAAACTCCGTTATCCGTATTATCTTTACAAATCGAGAGTCTATTAGATGAAGGTGGATTAGATGAATATCAAGAAGGGCTGTTGAACCAAGCTTTGCGCAGTGTTATGTCTCTTAATGATTTGTTAGAAAGTCTAATGCTTCTTTCATTAGCAGAAGATAGAATAGAGATGAAGCCCATTCTTTTTCAAGATCTCACTTATATGATTATGAATAGTGTATATACAGAGCCTTTGGGGGATCGACTCACATTTGATTGGATTGAAACAAAGAAAATGAAAATTATGGGAGATACGGCTTTATTGAGTCGAGCTATTGGTAATATTATTGAAAATGCCCTTAAATACACTCCTGAAGATACAGTGGTAGAAGTAGTAGGGCGAAAGAAAAACACAATGGTAGAAATTTGTATTAGAGATCACGGAGAAGGTATTCCTAATGATGAAATATGTCGAATTTTTGATAGGTTTTATCGAGTAGATAATTCGCGATCCAAAAAGACTGGTGGACGTGGCCTTGGATTATCTATTACAAAGTCAATTATAGAACTTCACAATGGAATGGTCACTGCCCGTAACCATCCAGATGGAGGGGCTGAATTTCTTATACAGTTGCCAGTCATTTCAAAATAATGTAGAATGTATGAGCTTTCTTGTAAAAAATACCGTAGGACAATGACAAAAGCATTTATTCCTTTGTGGGTTCAAAGTGAACTTCTAAAACTGAATAGTCAAGCATCGATTACTATGGAGATACCTGATCAGGTATCTACTCAACTTGTGTCTAAAGACTATCGAGTTCTATTAGTAGGTCGAGGCAGGCGATACCTTAAATACGCTATCATTAAAATTCGGTAAAGTAATAGCACCTCTTAGTCTTTCTATAGAGGTGCTTATGTATTCTTGTAGATTTTGATATAATAAGAAGTAAAGATAATAATGTAGATATATGAAATTAGCTATTGTCGGAAAAGGGGGAAGTGGAAAAAGTAGTGTTTCTTGGTTGTTGACTAAATATTTTCAATCCCGAAATCAGAATGTATTAGCAATTGATGCTGACTATAATATGGATTTGGGCCATAATCTTGGGTGGAATGAGTCAATAGAAATTCCCTACTTTAGTCACTCTGAGGTGGACTTTTACCAGTATCAAGAACTAGATCAAAGTGTCTATTATGTAGATATGCCAGCTCGAGAAGATATGAAGTATTTTTCTTATCGACCAAATGATCCTGTAACCGAAAAATATATTTATCCAATTGAAAAGGGAGTAGATTTAATGGTAGCTGGACCTGTGCATACGGATCGCCTGTATGGGCATCGCTGTACTCACGCATATATGTCCTCTCTCAAAATGTATCTTCCCTTATTAAAGAAGCGAAAGGAAGATATCGTAATCATTGATTCCGTAGCAGGTACTGATATGGTCTCATATGGGATGTATCTTGGAGTGGATGCAATGGTGGTGGTGGTTGAAGAAACGCCAAACAGTATGGGAGTTTATAGACAAATTAAAGAAATTGCGGATGAGTTTATGATCCCAGTATATGTAGTAGTTAATAAATATTATCAGTTGGGTAAATTAGAACATCATATATCTCCAGATGTTATTTTGGGTAAGATTGGTATTGATATGGGACTGATTCAATATGATTATACGACTTTGACTCCTGAGACACTCTCATCGGTTGAAACAATTGTCCATCGCTTAGATAGTTATAACTGGGATGAGTCTCTCCAGTGGAAACGACATAAAATTTGGAAAGAACGATATGATACACAGTTAGAAGAAAGTAAAAAAGAAGAGTATACTTTTGTAAATGAATAGTTGACAATAAGCTTTAATATGATATTCTACTATATGGATATTGTATGTTATCACTAGATATCCAATGTACATTTACGGAGATAATGAGAAATGAATCAAGCATATTACTTGAAAAACCCTACCATTGTAGGAGAAAATGCAGTAGCAGTATCTGAACTTCCCATTATTTGGCAAAGAATTGCTGAAAAAAAATCTCATGAAGGGTTGACTGAACCTGATATTTATGTTCAAATGGCTCAGCTCTTTTTATATAAGCTACGTCATGGAGATCTAGATATTTTCAATAAGAGATCCGATTTTTGGAGCCAAAAAGAAGCTTTCTGTAGCGTGCTTGGTACTCTTGCCTGGGAAGCTCTTGAGTTTTTTGGTCAAGACTTCCAGAAGAGCAAATACCCAGATTTTTCGGATATTTCTAACCAGTTGAATCATCAAGATTCAGAATATCCAGAAAAGCAG
>PXDG01000071.1 GCA_003565105.1 Parcubacteria group bacterium
CCTTTTTTCTTTTGTTTTTCTCCAAAATATGATAATCTAACTCTAAGATTAATCTTCTATATATGCCTCACTATAATCTCAGAATCCTTTTTATCCGGCACGCCCAAAGTCAAGCCAATACAACACCAGATAGAATAGCTGGACGCAGTCCCCAATCTCCACTATCATCAAAAGGTTCAGCACAAGCACAGGCTTTAGGAACTCGCCTATCCACCTTAGATCCAACCACCACGACAACCTATAGCTCCCCCCTACTTCGAGCACAAGAAACCGCCAGAATAGCCCTCCAAGAGACTTCTCTTCCAGCCCCAATACTGGTAGAGAATCTTCAAGAATTCACCAATGGAGACTGGGATAGACAACTCCGCTCAGAGATTTATACCCCCACACAAAAAGCCCAAGTAAACACCGCTGGATATCTCTTTATTCCACCGAATGGAGAATCTCAACGAATGGTACAACGTCGAGCCTCCAATTGGCTTGAAGATGAGATTATATATAATCCTCAGTTTCAAACAGATTATCAACAAACGATACTGATCTTTAGTCACGCTATCGTAATAAAAACCCTGTTACATTATATTCTTGGATTTTCCGATAGATATATCTATCGATTTGCTTTAGAGAACACCGCTATCTGTGAATTCAAATTTACCGAGGAAGGATGGTTTCCCGTATCAATCAATGACTCTTCCCACCTATAAACATCTGCCTCTACTCTTTCATAGGCTTAGCTCTCCAAGTATGATATAATTTTTATGTCAAATTTGCATCTTAACAAATGAAAAATCGAATTTTAATCGTAACCGCCTTCCCCGAAGGCACAGGATCATGGATCGTTGTTGAAAAAGAAGCTCAGATGTTGAAGGAACTAGGATATAGAGTTCATATACTCTATTGTGATACCTATAGTAAACTTGAGAGCTACAAACAACATACTCGAATTATATTGGATCCTCTACCAGGACTCATCAAAAGCCCGAAAGCAGATGGCTTCACCTTTAATATGATGACATCTAATGAGATTAATGTTATGCAATCTCAAATAAGAGAGACTATCAAAAATGTATATCACATTTTTGAACCAGACCTGATCATTAGTCATCATTTATGGAATATTTCCTATCTCGTATCTCAAATGGAAACTCCCTATGTGGTCTGGTCCCACGGGCCAGATATCACACGATATTATGACTGGAAAAGATTTTCCTATTGGACATTGATTGCTGCAAAAAGAGCTCACCAAATTCTCGTACCCTCATATGATATGAAACATCGAGTACACGCCTCCCTCAAATTAGATGCTCACATCATTCATTTAGGATTCGATAATTTGCAATTTTTCTATACTCCCAAAGTGCCCAAAGATTATACACAAATCGTCACTGTAGGAGCAGTTCATGAGTCAAAAGGACTCTCTTTAATAGAAACAACAATGTGGAAGTGTCCAGAACTCACCTTAATCTGGATTGGAGAAGGGTCTGCTACGAATACGAGCCCACCCAATATTAAATATATTGGGAAGAAATCTCATAGAGAGATCGCTCCAATCCTCCGTAAGTCTGGATACTTTCTGTCTGCATCTAATAGTGAGTCTTTTGGACTGGCTCTTCTTGAAGCTATTGCGTGTGGTTGCATCCCTATTGTCAAACCATTACCCTCTTTCAAAGAAATCTGTAACCAAATATGGAATGATTGTGTTCTCACATATCAGACAGAGTCTGAGCTCTATCAGATCCTTCAATCATTATCAGATAAAGATCCAAACACTCTGCTCAAAAAAGGAGTGAAAGTCTCAGAGCATGCAAATACATTCACTTGGCAGGCTCATAAAAAGAACTTAAACAAAACGGTGATACGACCGTTCTTTCAGTAGTTACCTATACACGAGATATATTATAATATATCTCGTTTTTTACTTTAATTCAAATCCTACACCATGATAAAAGTTACTATTCCCATCGCCAAAGGCATTCCGTGATCCTGGAGCTACCAGATTATGAAATCTAATTCCTTGATCTGTCTTTTGTGCAAATTTTGCTCCAGAACCCCCATCCAGCTTGATGGCAGTCTCAATCCGTTCAGGGAAGCTCCCTTTATCAGATAATAATGATAAAAGATTCACCTCATCCACCAAAGAAGCTCCCAAAGATAACTCATACCGACCACTACACAGCATCCCCCCGATATAGTTCTCTGATTCCCAGATAATATGACTAGGGACCCGTATATAGGGTGAAAAGACAATAGATTCTTGAGATAACTGAAAGTTCGGATGCGTCAAATTACAACTATCTACATACTCCATCACGCCCGCAGGAGTGAGACTTTGAGGCCCTAACTGTCCTTTGACTAGCAGTGGCACAGACAGTGTATAGATAGAAGTATAATCTCGATACTCCTCAGGCAGTTCAGGGACAATCTCAACCCTCATGCCCACAACAAGACTATTAGCATATTCCGCAAAAGCCTCTTTCTCAAAGGCTAAAATCGTCCCGAAATTCACCCGTGGAGCCCTTTCTTTCCAAACAGCAAAGACTTCATCCTGCGGATACCTCCCCTGCCCTCGATTAGCAATCCAAACAAAAATCTTATCTCCTACAATCTCTTCGGCATAGGTTTTCCACGAGTCTGACATCCAATATGAAGCCTTAATATCTTTGGCAATCTCTTGGCTCTGAGAAGTGTGATCAGAAGGGGAAATTCGCTCAATCTGAGGATGTGGCAAAGTCAGAGTTTGTGTACCTATTTTTAGCTGATACTTGGATATTACTAACTTTGAGATTAAATGAGGATTCCCACGTCCGTCAATCCCAATCGCTCCTCGATGTGTAAGGTCTTGGAAGGTAGAATGCACACGCCCCCGATGATTATGATAATAAAAGCCATAAAACGGAGATATCTTTTCAGGAAGTGCATACTCAGGAAATCGACGCCCAAAGGACCATTCTCGAGCATTCTCCTTATCCAACAAAAGATTTGGTGTGACAAAGTAGCCCCCATTAATTATAAAGGTATGCCTACTCAACCCATCCATATAAGACTGCAAATTCTGAATCTGATTATCTCTGATAGTAAAGTCACTCCAAGATTTCTGAATCTCATCTTTTTTGAGGTACCAGATGGATGTTAAGGTAGTCCTCAACGACTCAGGATTTACTACGAGACGATAATCATTGGGAGAAATTGTCTTATCGATTTTGGCTGGCATACGTATCCAATGATGAGAGACACCCACTTGAGAAGTCTTCCAGGACTTGATATCAGATAAGATAGTATCGTGCTCTCTGCGATAAGGATACAAAACGCTTCCCGACCGATACAGTGGATCAGCTTCAATATAGCCATCCAAAATCTGTGTATTTTGATACCTCCCTATAGGGATAGTTTGTTTGATGTGGGTTTTCATCTATTTACCACAAAATTGCTCCACAGCAAAGGCATATTGTGAAAGGAATATATCCTTCATTGGAGATATGTTTCCTTGTTCGTAAAATACAATGATAGCTTTTTTATATTCAGATTCATTCACCGCCCGGTATGACATCGGCAAGGTCCCATGAGCCATAAGTACGGCATTGGATATCAATCGGGAGGTTCGCTTATTGCCATCTTGAAAGGCTTGAATATATGATAGGAAAATCAGTGCAATAAATGATTTTTCAAAAAAAGAATTCTTTTGATTTATAAGGGCAATCATTGTATCTATCGCTTCTTGGACTTGAAAGACATTGTCCAAGGGGCGATAATTTGTTCCAATAATTCCCACAGGATGTTTCCGTAACTCAGAAGAGATATTTAGATCCTGAACCAATAGTCTATGGACATACTCAATTTGAGCTAAAGATATCTGTTGGAATTGATGTTTTTCTTCCCAAATAAACGTGAACGCTTCTTTGTGATTCAAAATCATTTGGGTTTCTTCTTGAGTTTTCCCTTCTGCTATTTGATGATTTTTGATCAAAGCTTCCGTATCGAGTAAAGAATAGGTATTCCCTTCAATTTGAGAAGATTTCCATGAAAATTCGATCATAATTCGTTCTAACTCACGTTTCTGCAAGGTTTTTTCTGGAATAGTTGTTATATAATCCAGATAGAGTTGATGATGCTTTTCCAAAAAAACAACCTCATCTAAAGTAAAGAGAGTCACCTGAGAAATAAGGTCAAGGAGTTCGAATTGGAATCTATTCTGACCTTCTCGATGATCCTGATCGGACTCAAAGTAGGTGTCTATATCAATGGGACGCATTAAGCGATATCCAGGGGATAGATTATAGACTACGCCCCGCCCCTCCCCTATTCGTATCAGAAGTTGAGCTTCTACCAGTCCATTTAGATCACGAACCAGTGTAGGCCGAGAGGCGTCTTGATCTTGACCTACGAGATACTCTTCGATATCAGAAACCGAGCGTGCTTGCTTTTGATCACTGAGATATTCCAAGATAGATTGTTGCCGTTGATTAAAGTGGTATCGTGTATACATAATCGAATCATTTATTACTCTTTATTATATCATAAATGATTCGATTATGAGGAAGCGATGATTCGATTTTTTAATCTTCTTCTTTAACCACCAGTCCCAGCCTTTCTTGTTTTCGTAAGGCTCGGTATTCATCTAACATTTTTTGTTGATCTCGTGCCGACTCTTCAACTGCTTGTCGCACAATTTTTTCATGCCGTTTGGGTTCAAATATTTTTTGCGCCAGTTGTTGTGTAATGAGTTTTTTATTCATAATTGTTATATCTATTCATATATTTATATTACCCAACTTTCTCTTTTCTGTAAATGAAATATATTGCATTTACAAGATATCTTAGGAGTATATCTATGTAGTATAGGCCCGTATGAATAAGTATACTATTGAAAATTCATAAGTAGACCTTACCAATTTCATAGGAATTACTCAACTTAACCTTACCAATTTATACATAATGAGTCAGGTTATAAAACCAATGAAGAAAAGAAGGTCTGATAGATTCTCTCATTTATTGAGGATAGAGTCGCAAGCCAACTCATCTCGTACCTTATATTGACAATGAATGATATACATAGTATAGTGTAGGTGTGCCACGTATGAATGTAACTCCTATTATTATTTTGAAGGGAAGGTATATCTATATCTTCCCTTTTTTTCGTAGGGAACTAGTAACATTGACAAATCCTCGTTGATACACTATAATTTGTATATTACCTTTTTTAATTTTACGTGAATCATTAGTACTTTAGGAGAATAACACTTGTTCTCCTTTTTATTTTTTAGCAAATCTTACCAATTTATATGGAATAAGTAAGGTTATGAAGCAACGGAGAACAGAAAGTGTTATTTTTCTTTCAGCCTTTTTAGAAGAGATACACGGGCCTATAAAGATACGTCAATCCCCAACTCATCTCGTACATTTTATTGACAAAACAGGGGTATTGTGTAATACTATCAATGCATTTTTCTATATTTTATTGTGTTTGCATTTTAGGAGAACTCTATTGAGCTCTCCTTTTTTATTTTTATCTAGACACATCTTTTTGATTATTATGATATAATGGATGTATATAAAGTACTTATAAAGGTTAAATGAAAATTCTCCATATTATTGACTCTCTTGGACTCGGAGGAGCTCAGACTATTGTGAAAGGAATTGTTGAACATTCTGAATATCCTGAACAGCACTTCGTATTTGCTTTAAGAAAAAAGGATATTACTATAGATATTAATCATTCTCAAACAACAATATTCCCTTCTTCCAAAAAATATTCTTTTGCACCAATTCAAAAACTCAAACAAATTATTCAAGAAGAAAATATTACAATTCTTCATTGTCATCTCTTTCGATCCGTTGTCTTTGGATACATATTAAAAAGATATTACTTTCCTCAAGTAAAACTTATTGTGCATGAACATGGGCATATCTTTCGAAATGATAAATACTATAACTTTTTACTTACTAAAATACAATCTCAAATAGATCTTTTTATCTCAATCTCAAAAGCAACATCAAACCATCTTCAGACTAAAGCTCTTATACTCGAATCTAAAATTCAATTACTCTACAACTTTGTTGATCTTGAAAGATTCAATCCAAATAGTGTAACACCTATTCCTAAACTTCGAGCTCAATATGATATCCCTCTCGATAGTTTTGTAGTAGGTTTTGCTGGACGACTAATGAAACGTAAAGGTTGGAGAGAATTTGTACAGGCAGCCTTAAAAATGTCTATTTCGTATCCTAATCTTCACTTTGTAATTGCTGGAGATGGTGAAGATAAAGAAGATCTCCTCATGCTTACTCAAGATAATACTCAGATACACTATTTAGGCTATGTCTCCG
>PXDG01000125.1 GCA_003565105.1 Parcubacteria group bacterium
AATTCTGTTTCTTGATTAAGTTCTTCTTCAACTCTAAAGAATCTTGGATTTTCCATAAACGTTATGTTATTATCTGATTTTTAAGAAATTTAATTTTTACTATTCAAATTGTAGCAAATCAATGTTTTATTGTCTACGATGAGTTAATCGTAGACAATTACTTATCTTTTCGTTTTTTTCGATATATTCTGAATATAGAATTAAAATTTTTTACTTGGTAATGTTCTCACTCTTTCTTCTCTTTTCTCCTATATCCTTGCCATGACGTTTTTCATCCTAGGCAGACGTAAATGTTTACATACCCCTTAGGGACTCTTCTTGGATGTCACCATAAAACTATTTATGTAATAAAGTATTGACATTTTTAAAAAACTACTGTATACTTACTCTGCATTTTTGAGGTAATAATGTATGACCATTATCCTTCAACGAGTTACCAAAGACCCTTCTACCCCTTTAACTAAAAACAATCCTGGAAGCAACCCTGAGTTGTACGCTCGCTTCTTTGATTTTGATAATAAATTACATCCCAAAGAAGGTCGAGAAGTAGTGCGTCAATTAGGAGGAAACGTTTGGCTCATCGAAGTCACTAAAGCTACCTTTTGGATTGGAAAGTTAATGACTGAAGGTGTCCCAGTCAAACTCATCGAAATGACTGAAGCACCAGATCCTCGTGAAAGTACTGGCAATTATTGCACCTTCCTGCCAGAAGATGTCATTGACTTTGTTAAAATAGAATAACCCTATCCTGCTGATCATCATATTTGTTGATCAGTTTTCATTTTATAAGGAATATGAAAGAATTGTCGCAATAATTCTCGATAGATATCTATCACATACGACTCTGATTCAAACTGTAAAAAGTATGCAAATCCAGGATGAGAATTTAATTCAATCACAGACCAATTTCCCTGTTGATCCAAACCAAGGTCAATACCAACAAAAAAGAGTGGGAATTCTTGGAAGAGAGGGGTAATCACTTCCTGAATTTGATTGTGAAAGTCAGAATTATTCACTATACGAGGCACTGCTCCATCCCAATGAAGTGGACTGAGATTTCCCGTAAAGGTAGCCTGAGTAATGTCTTTATATATTACAGTATGGACATTTCCTTGAATGCATATAACCCGGTATTCTTTGTGGATTGCGATATATTCTTGAACTACTGCGACGTAGTCATATTCTGATGAATCTTTATTAAAGATATTTTGGAGGGCAACAGTTACTTCATCTGCATTTTTACATATGTTAACGCCACGTCCTTGAGATCCTCGATTTGGTTTGATTACCACTGGATAGACAAAGTGTTCTTCAATATCCTGAATTATATCTGATATCTTGGGATGCCGAATATAGGATTGATATTGAGACTCTAGTTCAGGATCACAATAGGTTTTCGTAATAGGAAAAAGCTGAGTATTCTGTAATAATTCGTATTGAAATCCTTTATCTTGACAGATAATTCCTTGAGCTTGCCCCAACCAATCTCCTCGTCCATTAGCAATGATTGTCTGAATATCTCCATAGCTAAGGCGATATACATTCCCATCAAAATGCAATTGTTCCGTGGCAATACCTAACGATTGAGCAGCTTTCAAAATGAGTTGAGTGCGACGTTCCATAACAAACAATTAGCGAATTATTCTCAAAAGTATATCATACCTTGGCAAAAAAGCTGCTATTGGGTACAATATAGTATACATATTATATATTCCTATCTGTATGCTCAGTATTTCTGATCTCAAGCGAAATGTTATTATCGTGATTGATAATCAACCCTATCAAGTCCTCTTCTCTCAACTATCCAAACAAGGCCGAGCTGGATCGGTACTAACCACTAAACTCAAAAACCTGGTCACTGGATCAGTACTTGAGAGAAATTTCCGTCAAAGTGATAAATTTCAAGCCGCAGATGTCAACGACACCTACGCTACATTTTTGTACCAAGATGAGACTGGATACCACTTTATGGATGAAGTGAGTTTTGAGCAATACACCTTTGATACCGAAACATTAGGCGAAGATACCATCTCCTACTTAATTGATGAAATGAAAGTCAAGATCTCATTTTATGAGGGGGAACCTATTTCTATTGTCCTACCACCAAAGGTTGTCCTAGAAGTAACCCAATCCCCCCCTGGAGCGAAGGGAAACACCGTGGACAGCGCTCAAAAGACTGTCACCCTAGAGACTGGCCGAGAAGTTAAAGTACCCTTATTTATCAATCAAGGTGATCGGGTTCGCATTAATACTGAAACGGGTATTTACGAAGAAAAGGTTACGGATTAACCATCTATGATTTCTTTTTAGTTCGAGGAAGCTTTACATAAAAAGTGGTACCTTGACTCTCACGAGACTCAAACCACAATTCCCCAGCTAGATCAGTAACAATACGTTTCGCCGCACTCATTCCAATACCTGAAGATGTACTCGATTGCTCTTTCACGTTACTGGCGCGAAAATACCTTTGAAAGATAAAGGCTTGATCCGAATCAGGGATCCCTACTCCAAAATCTTTAATCGACGTAATAACATAATCATCTTGCTCTTCTATATGAATAATCAATTTATGAGTATTTCTACTATACTTAATAGCATTAGACATAATATTTTCAAAGACAAACACTAATTGAGTATAATCACCCCAAATGAAATACTCCTCCCGCCAATCTCTTTCAATTTGCCAATCTTTCAATAAAACCTGATGATGAAGCAAGGTAGTATCGAGCACCTTAGTCAGAGAGACCTGCTCACAATGATACTCAAATCCTTCATCTGAATCTTCTCGAAGTAACTGAAGCATTCCATTTACCGATTCAATAACATCTTCATTCGCTTGATATACTCTACGTAACATATCCTGTTGATTTGTATTAAGAGTTCCTTGATCACCATCCAATAACCCTTCTACCGCCCACTTCACCCCTGATAATGGGGTGCGTAATCGATGAGCAGACGTTGCAATAAAGTCTGCCCGAATATCCTGTTCTTTTTGAACTTCTTGGCTTTTTAGTTCTACTGCACGCCGAACTGTACACACAAGAAAATCTAAAGCATAATAATATAACACCCCTGGGATTAAATAGAGATATATTGTCATCATAGGATTGTCAAATAAAACACCATATTCTGGACGAATCCAAAGAACTCCAAACACTGTTACCAGATAGGCAAGAAAAACCACTCTTTGAATCAATGTATATGATTTCCCATAATACAAAAATCTTCCATAGACTAAAATAAGACAGTACCCGATCAAATTAATAATTGTAATTCCATATACAAATCCTGCAAATACCATAGTAAAAACATCAAACCAAATCGTAACTTTCATAAATTGATCGGGAATTTCTTGCTGATGATATCTCATATAAAAGTACATTCCTCCTCGAATACTCACATATAAACAGACGTAAGAAATAAATGCTACTCTTTCCCAAAGAAATTCTGTACTCCCTTGATACATTAGATAATCAAGAAAAAAGTTATGTCCTACTGAAAGAAAGCGAACCATAAATGATATCATATCAAATTGATTCTTTTCTTGTGAGGAATAATGAATGTCTCTATTTTCCGTCATATTTTTTAAGCCCCCCACTGAGTTGATATGGAAGACTCTACCAACAGTGGAACGGTTGAGGCATACTGTCGTTCCATTATCTCAGTAATAGCCTTTTGATATATTGACACCGTATCAGCCTGAACTTCAAACACCAACTCGTCATGCACTTGCAACAACATTCGTATATCTGGGTTTTTCTGAATATGGTGATCAACTTCAATCATAGCTTTTTTAATAATATCTGCTTGAAGGCCTTGAATAGGCATATTAACCGCAATCCGTTCCATCAAAGCTCTCTGTTGAAAATTCTTAGTATTAAATGACGAGAGATCCCTCATACGTCCCAGATCGGTACGCGCATATCCCTGCTGATGAGCACGTTTTTTTTGATCTTCTATATAGGTATGTAATTCAGGATAGGCCTGTTTATACTTTTCCAGCATTTCCTTCGCTTCAGCATAAGATGCTTGAAGATTACGACTCAAAGCGTGGGCTCCCATACCATATAAAATACCAAAGTTAATGGTTTTAGCAAAGGACCTTTGTGCTTTTGTTACATCTTCCAAGGGAATATGATAGACCCGAGCAGCAGTAGCAGCGTGAAAGTCTACTCCATCAAGAAAAATTTGTTTCATATGAACATCTCCTGATAAATGTGCGGCTAAACGAAGCTCTATCTGAGAGTAATCGCACGCCAAGAGCTTCCACCCAGATTCAGCTTGAAAGCAAGCCTTTATTTTACGTCCAAGTTCTGTCCGAGCAGGGATATTTTGTAGATTCGGATCAATCGAAGAGAGTCTACCAGTGGCAGCCACTGTCTGCTGATAGGTCGTGTGAATACGTCCATGGTCATCACGGAGTACTGGTAAGGCACGAATATATGTTGATTCTAACTTGGCTACTTCTCGATAATCAAGAATTTTTTGGATAATTGGATAGTCTCCCGCTAAATCTTCCAGCACCCCAGCTGAGGTTGAGATATGACCACTCGCTGTTTTTTTGAGGCCTTTCGTAGGAATCTGCAATGTATCAAACAAAATCTCTGATAATTGCTTAGGAGAATTCATATTAAATTCTTGTCCCGCCAAATCAAGAACTTCCTTGCTCAGTGTCTCAATTTGATCTCGCACATTGGTGCCAATCGTCGCCAGTTCTTCAGCATTCAAAAAAACTCCCCACTGCTCCATCCGAGCTAACACTACAATTAACGGCCTCTCGATAGTTTCATACACGGTGTTGAGTTGCTTTTCTGACAATTCTGTCACCAGAGCATAATAAAGATCCAGTAAGGACTGTTCTGGACGTTGAGTATCAAAGGCAATGCTTCGTGACAGAGCTAATGATTCAATATCATAGGATCGTTCTCCTGGCTGCACTAAGTAACTCATCAAGGAAACATCATCCACTACTGCTCGAGGTTCTCGATTCATAGCTACCATTTCTCGATATACTGGCTTTATTTCATAAGCTATAGCCTGAATATTCTCATCTTCCAATATCGTGTATATATCCTCCAACGCACAGGAATATTCAGAAACTTCGTCCATTAAGATCCATGCCCCCTCCCGAGGATACATAACCAATGGAAAATTCAATAATGAGATATCATCTACCACCTTTTTTTGAGGTTGTGAAGCCACTTTTACCGTGGATAAAAAGCTTGACTGATTCGTAGTCACTTCAGAATCTTGTGCCTGATCTTTTTTCGGAAGCCTCTTGAGTAAAGAAAAAAATTCAAATCGGGTAAAAATATCTTGTACCTGATCACGAAAAAAGACAAATGGATGCGCATCAGAGAACCCAAATTCAATCGGAACGTGTCGATCAATTGTAGCCAAGTCCTGAGATAAATAGGCCTGATCTTTATTGTCTCGTAATTTTTCAAATACTGACTTTGTCAGTCCACGACGATCCTCTTTTGATAGGGAAGCAAAATCCGAAATACTTTCTACAAAAGCATACACCCCATCGAGTGACTCAAATTCAGTCAGAAGATCAGTGGCTCTCTTCTTTCCAATCCCAGGAACTCCAGGAATATTATCTGAAGCATCTCCTTGTAAAGCTTTATAATCAATTACCTGGTCTGGTCGGATCCCGTACTGCTCTTTCACAGCTTTTGGATCATATAAAACCGTATCATTCACCCCTTTACGCAACCGGTAGACCGAAATATCTGTATCTACCAACTGCATACTATCCATATCTCCCGTCACAATGGTCAGCTGATACTCTCCTGAAGTACGAACCATCTCCGCAACAGTTCCAATAACATCGTCAGCTTCATAGCCTTTTAAAGAAAGTTCTAGAATATCTAAACCACGTACTAATTCTCTTACCAGCGGAATCTGATCATACAGCTCTTGATCGGACTTTTCTCGGTGAGCTTTATATTCTGCAAATTGCTTATGTCGAAAGGTGGGTCCCTCTAAATCAAATGACGCAATCAGCATATCTGGCTTCAACTCTGAAACAACCTTGAGGAGTAATGAGGCATACCCATACACAGCATTAACCTGGGTCCCATCAGTCATATTAAACGGTGGCAAAGCGTGATACGCTCGATGAATGATGGCATTTGAATCCAAAATAACAATATGTTTTTTTGAGAGCATAAAAATAATTAAATCGTAGTGTATTTATTGTACCATATTCTTGATTATCTGTTTTATTATTCATCTCTATTGACAAATAATCA
>PXDG01000153.1 GCA_003565105.1 Parcubacteria group bacterium
ACGATGACGGTGAGTTTATTCAAGATGCTGCAGGAAATCTTTCACGTATTACTTTACCTGTATCGACATCAGATGGTAGCTCCATAGGGATTGCGGCTGGATCAGTATATAATTTGGATACAGTCTTGACTGCAGATGCTGCTGAAGAAGAGGAGGACTCTCTCGAAGATACTGGACTGAATATTATTATTCCTTTTATTATTGGGACTATACTGATGATTATTGCTGTGAAAGTGTATACAAAAAGTTCACAGACTTCATAAGAAATTGGTAAGTATTAAAAAAGCCACGATATAGTAGTATATGTGGCTTTTTTAATATTATATGTGTATATAACGATCCAAGGGGGATGAATTCACTATTTAATGACTTTAGATAGTGTAACAGTAAGTCCTTGGGGGGTTTTTTTAAGTAGTTGATCTTGCTTAATGTCTTCTGGGAAATAGGTGAGAAATTCTCTCATTTTATCAAATGCTTGAGGTACGAATCCTTTTTCTCGTCCACGAAGCGTCATATCAAATTTGACTTTATGACCTTGCTCCATAAATTTAAGAGCTTTTTTTACTTTTGTTTCAAGGTCGTGCTTTTCAATTTTGAGAGATAATCGGAGAGTTTTAAGTTCAACACGCTTTTGTTTTGCTTTATGCAATCTCTGTTGTTTGGATTGCATATATAAATACTTCCCATAGTTCATAATTCGACAAACAGGAGGTTGAGCTTTGGGAGCAATTTCTACCAAATCTTGACCAAGTTCTTTTGCTTTTGATAAAGCTTCTTGAAGAGATACAATTTCTGGGTTTTCTCCACTCTTGATCACGAGGCGTACCTCGGTAGCAGTAATTTCAGAATTGAGTCGATGAGCATATTTTTTTGGGGAAGAGTTTCGCATTGAGTAATTATAGTTAGTTATATTGCAGTGGAGATGATGGGAATTGCACCCACGTGTAGTATGGTCTCTGACAAATAATGCTTAGAGGTATAGAGTGTTTTTAGATATCACAGATAGCAGAAAAAACACTCAAAAGAGCTTTCTGTGTATTGGTATCAGAGGTTTTAAAAATGTATATGATACTAAGTAGACATTTCGAGTAGCATAAGTATAACACCAGTGAGAGGATATGCTACCTCACCAACACTGATGACAGCTGCCTGTATTTAGGCTACTGCGTACCCACCGAATCCATAGGATGGGCGGGAAGTTGTGTTGTTTGCACGTATGCAAGTGGTACTGTTTTTTACTCACTACGTACCAAAGTGAGACCTCATTATTTGTAGATGTTCACACTATCGAAGCTAGACATCCCCGATAGGGAAGGATTAAAATTGTTTGAGTTTCCGTTGGATGTTTCGGGATTCTTCACGGTCACGAATAGAGTGTCGTTTATCGTGAGCTTTTTTCCCTTTTGCCAAAGCAATCTCTACTTTAATCTTTCCACTCTTTAAGTATAGACGAATAGGGATAATTGTCAAGCCAGATGCGGTCTTTTTTCCAATGAGGGTATTAATTTCTCGTCTATTAAGGAGTAGTTTTCTGGATCTATCAGGATCAAAAGAAGTTGTTGGTTGGTTTTGGTAGTGGGGAACGTGTGCGTTAATGAGAATGAGTTCATTTTTTAGTATAGTAACATACGCTCCCTTTAGGCTTGCGCGGTTTGCTTTTATTGATTTAACTTCATTTCCGACAAGTTGAATCCCTGCTTCATAAGATTCAAGTATTTGGTAGTCGAATGTAGCACGCTTATTATAGGCAAGAGTTTTCATATAGGTTATAATATCATAGATCAACGAATGTGAAAAGTTAATAAGAATAGTATGCATATTATTGTAAACGGTTTTTTTCTTGGAAAATCAAAGACAGGTATAGGTCAATATCTATGGCATCTGCTTCGTCATATGATACCTATAAGTGATAATACCTGGACAATTTTGGTCCCTTTAGAATTTCAAGATTTGCTTCCTGAAGATTTAGAAGATTATATTAGAGAAAAGATTATCTTTCTTAGACAAGTGAAAAAAGGCGATACGCTTTTGACTACTATGTTGTGGGAACGATTTACGGTAGTGAATTATGTGAATCGATTAGCTATATCTTCAGAGGACCTAGTATGTTGGGCACCTTCATTTACGTTAAGTGTGTTTCCAAGAACCATTCGTTCAATAGTGACAATTCATGATGTGATTCCTTGGCAACTTCCTGAATACACCGCTAGTTGGAAAAGAAAAATATATAATAATCTTTTGAAGAGAGTCTCTCAAGCTCCAAATTTAGCAGTAATTACTATCTCTGAGTTCAGTAAACAAGAAATCATCCAAGTATTGGGGATTCCTTCTGATAAAATTATGGTAACTCCCTTAGCAAGTGCTAAGGATCCTAGCAATGTTGATACCTCACTAGTTCCAGATTCTCCATATATAGTGTATGTCGGTGGATTGGAGCACCGTAAAAATGTAGATAATCTTTTGAAAGCAATTGTTCAGGCGAAACAATCTTGTCCAGATATTCGGTTAATTGTAACAGGAAAGTATTCTCCACATTCTTTAATTACTCCTGTACCTCATTTAATTACGGAATATGGTCTTATTGATGTTGTGAGTATGTCTGGGTATATTAGTGATGCTGAATTAAGTGGACTTATTCAAAAATCACGAGCATTGATTTATCCATCGACCTATGAAGGATTTGGTTTTCCCATTTTAGAAGGAATGACTCTCGGAACCCCTGTAATAACATCTGGTATTGGAGTTATGAGAGAAGTTGCAGGAGGTGCTGCATGTTTAATAGATCCTCATAACGTAAGTGATATTGCTCGCGGCATTCTTTCTGTTTGGGAAGATGAATCATATCGAGAGAAGTTGGTAGAGAAAGGTTTGGAACGAGTAAAAGATTTTACATGGGAAGAAACATCTCGGCTAACACGTCAGGTTATAGAGCGCTCAAAAAGGAATTTGGAGAATGAAGATAAACGTCCCCTTTGACGGAATGAGGATAAGTCTAGTATAATAAGAATAATAACAGTTCTCATAATCATGAAGTATGCCAAGAGTTAACCCGGAAATAGAAGCCTTTGCAAAAATTAAAGTGATTGGAGTAGGTGGTTCAGGTGGAAATGCATTAAAAAGAATGATTGACGCAGGTATTCAAGGAGTTGACTTTGTCGCTGTGAATACAGATGCTCAAGATCTTCATCATTCTCAAGCGGAACACAAAGTTCATCTCGGAAAAAACTTAACTCGTGGACTTGGTGCAGGAGGGAACCCCGAAATTGGACAAAAAGCTGCTGAAGAAAGTAAAGAAGAAGTGTATCAAGCTGTAAATGGAGCTCACATGGTATTCATTACCTGTGGATTAGGTGGGGGTACTGGATCAGGAGCTGGACCTGTTGTTGCTGCCGCTGCACGCGAGACGGGGGCCCTGACGGTAGCTGTGGTTACAAAACCCTTTACCTTTGAAGGAATGCAACGTAAAAAGGTTGCAGAAGCTGCATATGAGCGTCTCAAAAAGAGTGTTGATACCATCATTACGATTCCAAATGATAAAATTTTGAATATTATTGATCGGAATACTCCGGTAACGGAAGCTTTCTCTATTATCGACGATGTCTTGCGACAAGGTGTTCAAGGAATATCTGATTTAATTACAACTCCAGGATTGATTAACGTTGATTTTGCTGATGTGAGTTCAACAATGAAGAATGCAGGTTCTGCTCTAATGGGAATTGGAACCGCAAGTGGTGAAGATCGAGCAGTTGTGGCAGCAAAAATGGCTGTTAACAGCCCTCTTCTTGATATATCCATTCAAGGAGCCAAGGGTGTACTCTTTAACATCTCAGGAGGGCAAGATTTGTCTATGACTGAGATTAATGATGTAGCGCAAGTTATTACAGAGTCTATTGATTCCGAGGCTCGAGTTATTTTTGGAACAGTGGTAGACGAGTCATTACCAGAAGGAGAATTAAAAGTTATTGTTATTGCTACTGGATTTGATCAAGAGGTTTCGGAGCCTCGTCGAGTTAAAGCTTTTCGAGAAGAAGAATTAACTGAACCCCAAAAAGAAGAAGAAAAGATTTCTTCAACGACACAGGAACCTGCACAATCAATTGATTCGAGTCAGGTAGATCAAGCAGAGCAAGATAAGAAAGAAAAAGCTCGTTTAGAGGAAAAAGCTAAACAATTTATTGAAGATGTGGATTCAGATGATGAGTTTGAGATTCCAGCTTTTATTCGCAATAAAATGAGAAAAAATTAGAGGATATATAACAAATAAGAGTGTTTTTCAGATATCCTTAGATAGTGAGAATATATCTAAAGGAAAAGAGTATGGAGAACGGGTTCTTCTTGTACTTGCAAAATAAAGAAGGATACAGTATACTAGAACGGTACCCAAAAACGGCCTCATCGTCTAGTCCGGTCTAGGACACCACCCTCTCACGGTGAAAACAGGGGTTCGAATCCCCTTGAGGCTACCAAATTAGTCTTCCATATTCCCACTGGTTATCCAGTGGTTTCTTGTTTCTCTGAATATGATTTTGTGATAAAATAAGAGAAGATAACAGTATGTTTATGAATAACAAACCTCAACTATACGTATTTGACCTTGATGGTACTATTACAAATCAGTCTAAAATAATTCCACCTATACTCCAGAATACTCTTCGGGCTCTTCAAAGAGGAGGGGCTCTCTGTACTATGGCCACAGGAAATGCATTTGTTCAGATTGTACGAAACTTCCAAGGGCAATTCATTCCAAATGCTCCAATGATTTTAGAGAATGGAGGACGAATCGTTGATGTGTATGAATCAAGTTATCAAGAATTTCCGATTGATCAACATACGCAATCTATTATCCCAACTATCATTGCAGATAATACTGTTGATTTTTTAGGGTTTTATGGTTCGATCAAAGAAGATTATATGATGTATAGTCCATATGAATTAACTTCCAATTCGTTGGTAAGGATACTAGGGCAACAAACACGCAGTGTTGAACAATTTATGGAGTGGGTCGCTGAATATTCTCCAGTTAGGATAGTATTCTCTTTGGATTCTGAACCAATTGTGTTGCCAAATCATTTTTCAGCTACACTTGCTCCGAATGTTGGTACGTATGAAATAACAGCTCCTAATATTAATAAAGGGTCGAGTTTACAGTGGCTTGTTGAAATGTTGGATATTCCTTGGGAACGAGTCGCAGTTTTTGGTAATGGATATAATGATATTTCATTATTTAAAACTCAAGCAAGTACGAAAGTCTATGTTGGGAATGAATGCCCAGAATTGGAACAACTAGCTACTCACCGTGTGATAAATGCGTATGAAGTGGAACTTTTCTTGCGAAAGTATGTGTAAAACATTGATTGATTAGGCTTGATTATTGCGAATTTTTTTCATAGGCATTTCCTCTCGTAGTTTGCGATGATAGGTTACGGCAAATCGATGCGATTCATCACGCACACTTTGAAGGAGTTGGAGTGCTTTGGAGGATTGGGGAAGGAGAAGGGGAGTTGGATTTGTGGGAAAATAAATTTCTTCAAGACGTTTGGCTAAGGAAACGATAGGAATTGAGCGGTACTGTATAAGACCCTTCTTTTGAGCCTCTATAGCCTGCGTTAATTGTCCTTTTCCTCCGTCTATCAAAATAAGATCGGGAATAGGCCAGTCGGTTCGTTGAAAGCGGCGGGTAAGAGCTTGGGACAGGTTATAAAAGTCATCTCCACCTTCGGGAGCTTCTTTAATTTTAAAGCGGCGGTAATCGGATTTTTTAGCTAAGCCATTTTCAAAGACAACCATTGATACTACTGCCTGATCTCCATGAAAGTGGGATGAATCGTACCCTTCAATGCGTTTGGGCAGTTTATCAAGTGACAGACGTTTCTGTAGATCTTTCATATGAGATGACTTTTTGGCGGCTTCAGTCTTGATAACTCCTTTATGGAGAGCTACGTTATGGAGAGCTTGGATTTGATCTCTTACTTCTGCTGCGCGCTCGAATTGTTGATTTTCTGCAAGGTTCAGCATAGTAGCTTGTAGCTGCTTGATGACTTGCCCTTTTTGGCCTTTCATGAATCGAATGATATGATTTACTTGTTCATTATATTGAATTTTACTGATGAGCTGAGTGCAGGGCGCGTCACATAAGCCTAATTTGTGATAAAGGCAGGGATTTTTTGGCATATTTTTGCAAGATCTATAGGGAAAAATTTTGCGTAAGATGCGAAGAGTTTGTCTGAGAGAATCCGAACTGATAAATGGTCCAAGATAATGTAAATCTTGAGTATGTTTATCGAGATAGCTCTGATAGGTTACAAACAGACGAGGGAATTCTTCTTTAGTCCAGGCTAAATAGGCATAGCTTTTATCATCTTTGAGTAGCACGTTGTACCGAGGATTATATTTTTTGATCAGTTGAGATTCAAGAATCAGTGCTTCTATCTCACTATCACAGGGATACACATTAAGATCATGTACTTCATCTACCATGGCTCGTTTTGCTGCGTTTAAGGTGGTGGAATTAGCATAGCTTTGAACTCGATGTTTGAGTTTAAGGGCTTTGCCAATATAAATAATTTCATTATTTTTATTCGAAAATAAATATACTCCTGGGCTGAGTGGAAGGTCTTTACTAAGATCTTTAATAATGTGAGACATAGTGTTGGTTTGAAAATTACAGGATAATGTGGATATTTTAATAGAGAGAATGATGCAAACCTTACATTTTTATGATATCATTGAATCAAGAAATAAAGAATTCTAAAGAGATACCATAATGTCAGATGAAATAGGGTTACAACTTTATAAGTCTCAAAAAAATAAAGTAATTTCAGGAGTCTCTGCTGGTATTGCAGATTATCTTGATGTTTCTCCTTTTTTGATTCGAATTTTGTTTCTTTTATTAACGTTAGCCAATGGGATAGGTGCCGCAATTTACTTTGGGTTAGCGTTATTGTTACCTTCAGAGTCGGAAGTTATAGAGGCCGCTGAAATAGATTTTTTTGAACATATTACGGATGGAGACTATGTTCCTCCTGCACCAGAGAATGTGAATGGAAAATCATCAATGATAGATGAAGTGATTGGGAAGGAAAATATACTATCTTTTGTGATTATTTTTTTAGGTTTAATTATTTTACAATTGGATATTCATCCTTGGTCGTTGATACCAGAAGTAATAAGAATACCTATCATTGTGATATTAGTAGGATTCTCCTTAATTGTAAAAAGTTTACATATAAGTAATTAAGTATGACAGAATATCAAAAAGCTGCTTTTGTTCCAGATGATCCATCAATGAAGGTGAAACCAAAAAGAATGAAATTAAAGGTTAATTTTGCAACACTGTATTGTGGAGTAACTTGTATTATTTTAGGGCTTATTTACTACTATAGTTTTCAATTTACCTCTCCATTACGATTTATGATATCTTTTACGCGAATTTGGCCATTGCTAATGATAGTGTTGGGGTTGGCATTTTTTAAGGCTCGATCACTCAAAATGTTTATAGTAGGCTTGGTCATAACATTTCTTACTGTACTTACGACCTTATCGACAGTCCTTATCCCTCTTGATGGAATTGATGTGACTAATTTACAATATGCAATTGCAAAAAATGACACAATAGATGAGGTTAGTATGTTTATTGAAAATCCTTCAGGAAAACTTACGGTACTCGGAGGAGCTTCTGCAAATAACTTTGTAGATACATTTTATGAATCAAATTATGCTACATTTAAGCCTGAATTAATAGAGAAAGAATCAGAGTACTTGATTGATTTAAAACAACCTGATTTTGCGAGTGGAGTTGGCCATTATCATAAGAATTTGACTGCTCGCATATCAAACGATATTCCTACCAATATTTCTATTCAAGGTGTAGCAATGTCTTCTGTACTTGATCTTTCGACCGTAAAACTTAAAGACTTAAAAGTAAGTATTAAAGCATCTGATCTTAATTTGACCATAGGGGATAGACTTGATACTAGTGAAGTAACTATTGATTCGATAGCAAGTTCAGTAACAGTATTTTATCCAGCCGATGTAGGAGTGGAAGTCGTTTATGATGGAACTTTTTCTTCTACAAACTTTGAAGGATTAGAAATAGATGGGGGAGGTGAAGACGGTGGAGTATATAGGTCTAAAAATTTCGAAGAATCTCTTTTGAAAAGTCGATTAATCCTTAATTCCACTGTTTCTCGTGTAACTATAGTTCAACACTAAAATATATTTTATGATTATTGAAACGACTGAATATAATACGAAAATTACCATTTTAGTTGTGCGTTGGTATTTTATTGAGATGCCTACAGCGATTTTTTATAATACTATTGAGTATATGAAAAGTTTGGCTTATATATTTTCTTTTATATTTTTGATAAAGACATTGGTTTCTCCTTGGAAAAATCAATTATATGCTTATCCTAGTAAAGGATTAGATCTGAAAAAAGTGACTGAAGTGTTTATATCAAACTCGGTATCAAGGATAGTAGGGTTAGTGATGCGTACATTTGTCATTCTTATCGGTGTGTTGTTAGAAGTTTTGGTATTCCTGCTTGGGATCACGTTCTTTATAGTATGGTTTTTATTTCCGCTCGTTTTTATTCTTTCTATTATTGGCTCGTTGTAACTCTGATTGTATGAAAACACCTCAATTTTATTCACTTTATCACACAAAAAATTTCCTCTCATATATACTGGAAAAAACCCTTTTTAGTTTCGTAGGAATTTTCAGTTGGATAGTTCTTGGTGGATTTTTTCTGCTTACAGGGATATATTTTCAGCGTTATGTATTTGCAGCAATTATGTTATTTTGGTTGTTATTTATTTTTTTTGGATTGTATAGTTTTGTTGTTAAAAAATTACGAGATGATACTTCTAAACCTGTATTAGAATCAAATATAGCTGGATATTTTGATTACGATATGGTCTCTAAACTTGCTCCTGTAGTGATATCAAAACATACTCATTTAACCTTATTGAAAGCAGCCTTGAAAAGTTCGAGAGGTTCCTTTCTTATTCATAAATTGGGTATGTCAGAAGAACAGCTCCTTAGTACGGCTACATCGTTTTTTGAGAATGATGAAAAAGTAGATTTAAGCGAAATATATAATGCATTATATCGAGTGATGAATACGTTAGAAGAACCTCGTATTGGAGGTCATATTGTCATTTGGGTTTATTTGAGGCGATTTACAATATTTGAACAACTTCTAAATACTTTGGATATATCCTGGACTGATATTAGTAAAGTAATAGAATGGGAATCATTGCACTATCATAATTCTCAAAAAATTGATCCTTTCTCACCTGAAGGCATTCGTAAAAATGTCGGTGCTATAGGGCGATCTTGGACTATCGGATATACCAATGATTTAGATCGTATAACTGAGGATATTTCAGAAAGAATTCAATATCAAGATCCTCACAGAGTGATTATTCATCGAGATGTATTAAAAACAACATTAACAACACTTTCTAAGAGTTCTCGAAATAATATTTTGTTAATTGGAGAAGTTGGTGTAGGGAAGTCTACCGTGATAGTTAATTTGGCGAAATATATACGTGGATTTGAAGTCGATCAAAATACGAACCTTAGTCGAGTATTGAAACTTCAGACAACTGATCTGCTTTCGGGGATTAATCACGCCTCTACCTATTTATTAAATGCTTTAAATTATGCTGAACAGTCAGGAAATATTATTCTAATTATTGATAATATATCGAATGTATTTCTTTCTGCTGATGATCAGATACGGAATATTATTTTAAAGTTTATGCAATCTAATAGAATCAATGTTATAGGAATAGATAATATTGAAGGATATCATACAGGGGTTAAGCAATTTCCCGTAATTGATAGTTTATTTGAGACCATTCAGATGGAAGACGCAAGTTATGAGGATACGATGAATGTTTTGATGATGACTTCATTTGATTTGGAACGTTCAGAATCTGTACATATTACTTTTCAAGCACTGAAAGCTATAATGACATTTGCAGAGAGATATGTATCAAAAGGAGCTTTCCCTGGTAAAGCCATAGATATTCTTGTCGACGCTACTAATTTAGCTTGCTCTGAACGTAATCCTTTTGTCTTGGAGAGTCATATACGAAATGTAGTCTCAATTCGCACCAATATTAATATACGTCAAATGGAAGACCAAGATCGAGAGAGTCTTCTCGTTTTGGAAGATAAGTTATCATCAGAGATCAAAGGTCAATCAGAAGGTTTAACCGCCTTAGCTAATTCACTTAAGCGAGCAAAGTTGGATGTTAATGCTAAGGATAAGCCTATTGGAACATTCCTCTTCTTAGGTTCTACAGGTGTAGGTAAGACCGAAACAGCCAAGGCATTAGCTAAACATTATTTCGGTTCAATAGATCGGATGATTCGATTGGATATGAACGAATATGGAGAAGCTGAATCTGTATATGGCATTTTGGGAGCCCCAGTAGGTTCTTCGGGGTCTACAGAAGGATTTTTGAGTAAGCGGGTACAAGAGAGACCCTTTTCGTTGATTCTTTTAGATGAGATAGAAAAAGCTCATAAAAATGTTTTGAATGTGTTTTTGCAGATATTGGATGAAGGTATAATGATTGATAATAGAGGGATTAAAACAGATTTTCGAAATACTATCATCATTGCCACTTCAAATGCTGGTTCACTGTTTCTTCGAGAATTTGTACGAAATCATCCAGAATTTGATAGATCAGTGTTCCGAGAACAATTAATAGATGAAATTATTACCAATGGTCAGTTTTCCCCAGAGTTTGTGAATAGATTTACTGAGGTAATAGTGTATTATCCACTCCAACCACAACATGTTGTTGATATTGCGTATAAAATGCTTGATAATATGATTCAACATTTTGAAGTTGATAGAGGTATTCGACTTATTATTGATGATGATGCTGTAGAATATATTGCTCAAAAAGGATATAGTATGGACTTTGGTGCACGTGAATTAGAACGAACTGTGACTGATACCCTCCAAACCTATCTTGCTGATTATTTCTTGATTCATAATGTTTCTCGTGGAGATGTCGTACATGTTACTAAGAGTGATTTAATGCATACTAAATAGAATAGAAGAAGGAATAAGATTTGAAGTAGTAGACGAACAGTTTCTATTATGGTAGTATATAAGGCTTACTCAGAAGTAAGCCTTTGTTAATGTGTATACTAATATGGTCCTTGACTTCCTCATAATTTGGACAATTTGTTTAATAAGTATCTCAACTACGAGCTTTCTCGCAGTAGCCTTTGTATTGGTTGTTACGGGTGTTATTGAACAGTTAGATCCGAATGAGAAGGGGGAGTTACAAAGTTTTGCTACTATTGTTCTTGGTAGTTGGAGTGTTGGCCTGTCGTTAATATTGTCACAAATAATATTAATTTTACGATAATATGGCACATAGATATAAATTGACTCAAGATTTTGAACAACTTGATAATATGGTTTTTCTCAAGCAAGGCGAGATTATTGAATATATGCCTGATCTTCATGCGTATGTCAAAGTGAGACCATATGGAGTGGTTCAAATACCATCTTCAATAGTTCAGAGACATCCACATATGTTTGAACTATTGCCACCAGAAGAAAAAGATGAGTTTACTATTCCTGAAGTATTAGACGAGTATACTTATATAGATTCTCGATTAAATATTCAGAGGCGTAAGTATTCTAATACACATAATGAAGATGAGTTGATTGCGAATGGAAATTATTTTATGGGGAAGATGCAAGTCAAAGATTCTTCTATGGCGTCTCGAATATTAACAATGTTTCTTCTTGCTATAAAAAATAAATTTGCACGACAAATTAAAGAAGGGGATGAGTATATTTATTGTCCTGTATTTACTCAAAATGTGACTTCCGCAAGTAAAATATATGAAGATACGTTTGAGGATAAAATGTATCGATTAATAGGGAATTGCTTTGATCTAAGTTCCTCAGGAAAAGAGCAGGCTCAATTATGGGGGGCAAGATATCAGCCAGCATTGTACTACTTCTTACAGAGCAAATATTAGATAGCTTTTATCACTATGTCTCAAATTACTGCACAACGAGCTTTAGAACAATATCCAGAAGCCGTGAATCATCCAGATACATGGGAATTTATATCTCATGAATTACGACAATATCGTAGTATGGTTATTCGATGGTCAGATGAGCGATTTACTGAATATACTATCCTGTTTAGTTGGCCTCGGTCCCCATTTACAATGAAATCTGAACTCTTCGTAACTATTTCAGGATATGGAACGAGTATCTTTAGTATTCAACCAAATGTTTCTATCACATCAGCGACGGTTGAAAGATCCTTCGGGGTGGGAGAGCATACTCATGCTGCGGTTGAGCTCGCTCGACTTCTTCAAGAGGTTATGAATCGGATTTCGTCTGAAAAAGAATAAAATTGAATCCGTAACGCTTATAAGTATTTATAGTACTGGTTGGAGTCTTTTATTTGATGAATAAATATAGTAAAATAAATACGGATAATCGATATCCAAAAATGGAGAGATCGCATAGTCCGGCTTATTGCGCTGCATTCGAAACGCAGTATGGAGTCAAACCCATCGGGAGTTCGAATCTCCCTCTCTCCGCATTACACACATCTATAAATGCTTATGTAATACTAATATGGTGTAGATAAGTAAACTCCAATGAGAGCGTTGTACTTATCATAGAGTATCTTCAAAAACTATGGCAAAAAAATTTAAAGAATATTATGGTCAAGAAGTTGCAAAGGTTTTAGCAGATAAGATTATAAAGGTTCAACCAAGCTTTGATAGCAAAGCCTTTATAGACTATATTGTCAACAATACGATAGATATAGAGATGTCAGAGCGCTTAGATGTTGTGGTGGAAGCTTTTGAGCTCTATATTTCTTCTAATTGCTCCGATTGCTTTACTGTTTTTGAGCAAATATGGGGAGAAAAGCTGACGCAATCAACCGGTATGTTTCGAGAAGGGTGGTGGCTATGGCCGATAGGGAGGTATATTGAAAAACATTGTTTAGAAAATATTGAGCGGTCATATGTGATGATCTATGAGCTTACGCAACGATTTACGGGCGAATTTGCGATTCGACCACTATTACAAATGTATCCAGAAAAGTCATTGGATGTTTTGATCGGTTGGAGCTGTGACTCAAGTGTTCACGTTCGAAGATTATCCAGTGAGGGGATTAGAATTCGCCTCCCTTGGGCACGTAAGTTACAGATTTATTCAGCGTATCCAAAGCACTATTTTCAGATTTGGAATACTCTTAAATCTGATCCTGAGAAATGTGTGAGAAAAAGTGTAGCGAATGGTATCAACGATTTATTAAAAGAAGACAAGCAAGCTGGTCTAGATATTCTAGACATTTGGTTTCATGATAATCCTACGTTAGAAACTCAATGGGTTATTCGACATTCATTACGATGGTTACGGAAACAAAATGATTCGCAAGCTTTCTTTTTCATTGAGAAAATGCAAGTTCGAAGATAATAATTTTTGATAAACTGCTGATAATGTTTTGAATGATAATTCATAGTGTGGTAAAATATAGAAGTGTTTACAAGATAATAATAAAAACACGTATGGATAAAAAATATCTTTTACTTGGAGTTATCGTGCTTGCACTTATTGGGCTTGCTGTGGTACTCCAGATGAATACTGTTCCTCTAGAAGATACCGCAACTACCCCTGTAGTGGAAGATTCAGTACCAGGTACTCAAGAGACTCCTGAAGCACCAGATATGGTTGATCTTGAAGGAGATACTATTATTGATGTTGCTCTGGCAAATCCAGAACTTTCAACTGCTGTCGCTGCAATTGAGGCTGCTGGTTTAGTAGATTTCTTAAACTCACCTGGTTCGTATACTATTTTTGCACCAACAAATGATGCTTTTGAGGCACTTCCAGAAGGAACTCTTGAGGACTTATTGGATCCAGAAAATGTAGATGATTTGATTGATGTACTTACATATCATGTTACATTGGGTGACTTTTTAGCGGATGATGTTGCTACTTTAGGAGAAATACCAACCTTACAAGGTCAGTTTATTACAGTCTCATCAGAAGGTGATATGGTTACTTTGAATGGAGATGCAAATATAACCCAAACGGATGTTCAAGCTGTTAATGGAGTGATTCATATTGTTGATTCAGTTCTCTTGCCTCCAACAGAATAGGCCTGAGATGTAAAGAGTAAAGAAAAAGGGTCGGCACATATAGCTGACTCTTTTTCAATTGTATTTACTCAGAAGAATAAATTAGGTATAATGATTGAGAAAGTCGTGGTAATCAATACCAAAGTATGACGAGTTAGTACCAAAAATGATAATATTATATGTATGGAACATAATCAGAAAGAAAAAGAAGAATCAAGAAGAATCTCTATTGAAGATAAAAGTAGTCACATAGTAGAATCGGTTGAGGTTATCCAAGATGAAGACGGAACCAAAGTGGCTCATCCTCCCACAAATCCTGCTGCAAAAAAAATACTTCTTGACAATATTAAGAAAAAGGAAACATAAGCCCATTACATTAGGGCGAATTTCTTCCGTGATAGTAGGTAACCCCCCGTTAAGGAATGAATATATATACTCGGGCTCGAGAGCAAATTTCGGTTAATTGGAAAAACCGATCAGGAATTATTGCGACCACTGGACTTCTTGTGGGGCTATCTCTAGTATCTCGCATAGTTGGTTTAGTTCGAGATAGACTCCTTACCAGTCAATTTGGTGTTGGAGGTATTTTAGATAGTTATTTTTCAGCTTTTCGTATTCCTGATCTTATTTATAATATTTTAATATTAGGCACTCTTTCAAGTGCTTTTATTCCAATATTTTCCCGTCTCATTCATCGTGAAGATCCGAAACAAGCTCAAGAATTAGTAGATGATCTACTATTGATTTTAGCTATAGTAATGGGGTGTATAGGTTTATTAATGAGCTTCGGAGCTCCGTGGCTCACTCGAATTGTTGCTCTATCATATGAAGGACAGAAATTTACTGATACTGTGACCCTTACACGTATTATGGCCTTTTCACCACTTATATTTAGTTTATCAAGTGTTCTATCCAGTATTTTACATACCTACAAAAAATTTATCTTTGTGGCTTTAGCTCCAATTTTATATAATGTAGGTATTATTATTGGTATTCTTGTTTTGTACCCTTACTTCGGAGTTCCTGGTTTAGGGTATGGAGTCCTTTTGGGGGCATTATTTCATTTATTGATACAGATTCCATCTGTGATGAAAGTTGATTTTCAGTTTAGTTTCTCGTTCGGGATGAACTGGAAAAATCTTAAACGCCTATGGAAGTTATATTGGCCTCGATTATTAGTGATTGATACGTCTATGATAACTATGTTTATCGGAACAGTTGTGGCTTCAGCAGAAGCTAGTGCTGTTACAGTGTATTCACTTGCCTTTAACCTCAATGCTCTTCCACTAGGAGTTTTTGCAATTTCCTTTGTCACCACAATATTCCCCTATTTAACAGAATCATTCGCTAAAGAGGATGAGGATGCATTTCGAAAGTACCTGACCGTAACAATCTCACGTATTGTATATGTACTCATTCCAGTTACGGTATTGATGTTGAATTATCGAGCTCAGTTGGTCCGTATCGTATATGGTGGGGGACAGTTTAGTTGGGATGATACCAGGTTAACAGTAGCAACATTTACTTTATTTGCTGTCTCAATTCCGTTTCAAGGTCTGATTCCACTTTTTTCTCGAGCTTTATACGCTCGTCACGATACAATTACGCCAATGGTGATTGGGATCTTGGGAATGATTTTTAATGCTGTAGCTTCTGTAATACTACTTCAGTGGTATGGTGTTGAAGGGGTTGCTATAGCCTTTTCCTTAACAATGGTTTTGATTTGTCTTACTTATGCTTCAGTAGTGTTTCAGCGAGTAAATCATGGGACTGTAATGAAGACGTTGATGTATGGATTACAGGTTGGACTCATATCATTGGTTATGGTAGGAATATCCTTTGTATCCAAGAGTGTTTTTGCAATATTTTATACTACCAATACTACATTGGGATTGATTTCTCAAGTGATGGTTTCCAGTATGCCAGGTGTGATTTTTTATGCTCTGGTCACTTGGAAAATAGGATTAACCAAGAAATTAAAAGTTTCTGATTTAAAAAAGTAGTGTGAAAAGAGATATCTATACTTTACGAATGCTGCAAATATCTGTATACTCTAAGAAGAATTGATAAAAGATTGTATGACTCATATTAGAAATTTCAGTATTATTGCTCACATTGATCATGGTAAATCAACATTGTCTGATCGTATTTTGGAATTAACCGAGACAGTCGAATCCCGTAAAATGCAAGATCAAATATTGGATTCTATGGATCTTGAACGTGAGCGAGGAATTACGATTAAAATGCAGCCAGTACAAGTGAAGTATGTGGTTCCTGATCATCAGAAGGATGAATTTGATCATCTCGAATATATTTTTAACCTTATTGACACTCCTGGTCATGTCGACTTTAGTTATGAAGTCTCTCGATCTCTCGCCGCAGTAGAAGGTGCAGTGCTTCTTGTTGATGCTACTCAGGGTATTCAAGCTCAGACGATTGCCAATGTGTATCTTGCATTAGACCAAGACTTAGAGATAATCCCAGCCGTAAATAAGGTTGATTTACCCAATGCTCGCGTAGCTGAAGTAAAGGCTGAAATCTGTGAGTTACTGGGAATTGAAGAAGACTCCATCTTAGAAGTATCTGGAAAGACTGGGCAAGGTGTGGATCAACTTTTGCAACGAATCATTCGTAATATTCCTTCTCCGCAATGTGAAAAAGGGAAGTCGGAATTTGATAATTGTAAAGATAAGCCCTTTCGAGCTTTGATATTTGATTCAGCATTTGATCCATATAAAGGAGTTATTGCAAATATCCGTGTGGTAGAAGGAACTCTCAACCGACACGATTCGATTAAAATGGTAGCAAAAAAACAAGAAGCAGAAGCTCTTGAAGTAGGAATTTTTACTCCATCACCACTTCGTACAGACATTCTTGAAGCTGGTATGATTGGATACGTTGCTACAGGACTAAAAACCGTACAGCAAGTACGAGTAGGAGATACCATTGTACGCCTCCCAGAAGGAGTAGATTTGGATCCTTTAGCTGAATATAATGAGCCAGTTCCCGTGGTATATGCGAGTCTTTTTGTTGAATCTGCAGAGGATTATCCAACATTACGAGATGGATTAGAAAAGTTACAATTAACCGATTCCTCTCTGGTGTTTGAACCTGAATCGAAAGAGGTTTTAGGGAAAGGGTTTCGCTGTGGCTTTTTGGGGATGCTTCATCTTGAAATTATTACCGAACGTTTGCGTCGCGAATATGGATTAGAGTTAGTTATTAGTACTCCTTCTGTTTCGTATATTATCCATTACACAAATGGAGATGTTCAAAAAATTTATTCAGCATCGGATTTTCCTGATCAATCCCGTATTGAGAAAGTTATGGAACCATGGGTCAAACTTGAAATTATGACACCTGCTGAATATATTGGGGGGGTAATGGATGTAATGCAAAAGCGCCGTGGAGAATTCATAAATACTCGATATGTGACAGAAGAACGAGCTGTTGTAGAGTATCAAGTTCCTCTGGCTAAGGTTATTGTTGATTTTTATGACGTGTTGAAGAGTGTGACCTCTGGGTATGCTTCGGTAAACTATGAACCCATTCAGGATCGTTCAGCTGAAGTTGTCAAAATGGATATTTGGGTTGCGGGAGATCCCGTAGAAGCTTTATCCTTAATTGTCTATAAAGATGAGGCTCATCAAGAAGGGAAACGGATTGTTTCTAAATTAAAACAATCACTTCCGAGAGAACAGTATTCAATTGCCTTACAAGCCGCAATTGGAGGGACGTTTGTAGCCAGGGAAACCTTATCAGCATTTCGAAAAGATGTGACAGCCAAACTCTATGGAGGAGATAGAACGCGAAAAGATAAATTACTGAAGAAGCAAAAAGCAGGAAAAAAACGAATGTCTCAACACGCACGTATTCACATTCCCAAAGAAGTGTATTTGGATGTGCTAAAACAGTAAACTGAATATCTTGCGTTTCATATCATATGAAAGTCAGGTTAAACTGTGAATACTTGTCTTACTTGTTGCTTTTGGATATAATTATATTATATGACACCTCGGAGAGAACAAATTTTAGAGTTAGTAATTATTGAATATACTGAAACAGCCTTACCAGTATCCTCTTTTCAGTTGTGTCAAAAATATGATTTACCGTATTCAAGTGCTACTGTGAGAAATGAGTTTGTCACCTTAGAGCGTGAAGGGTTTGTGTCTCAGATGCATACTTCTTCAGGGAGAGTTCCTACTGATAGGGGATTTCGATACTATGTCAATCAGTTGCGAGGAAAAAATGATGTATTGGAAACATATGCACACGTTGCTTATCAATTGATGCAAGACCTTCACACGATGACAGAGATGCACGCTAAGTTACAAAGGTTACTCACCTCAATGGCTAGTGAATCTCGAAGTGTTACTATGGGAAAACTATCTTCAGATCTAGTGTTTGAAGAAGGAATTCAAGGGTTTCTAGATCAACCATATTTTTCTTCAATTGATTTTATACGGCAAGCTTTAGAAGATTTACAGGAAGTGAAAATTCATATTGATGATATAGGAAAGTCTATTGGGAAAGGATCATATGAATTGTATATTGGAGATGAAAATCCATTAAAACCAATGAGAAATTACTCTATGATTGTTGGAAGGTGTGAAATTGATGGAGATGATGGTACAATAGTAATGATTGGGCCAAAAGGAATGCAGTATGATAAAAATTTAGCCCTAATAGAATACGTATTAAATCCAGAAGATTATGATGAAGAATAAGAACAATATAGATCAGCATACGGAAGATATCCACGAAGAGAAACATACTCAGCTCGAGGATACATCTTCTGATTCACTTACAGAAGAAGGTTCCTTTGAAGAACCAATCCCTTTTGAAGACTTGTCATCAGAAGATAAAATTGCTGTACTCCAGGAAGAGTTGGCGGAGCACTTAGCAGGGTGGAAAAGAGCTCAAGCAGATTATCAGAATCTAAAAAAAGTTACTGAACAAGAAAAAGTTGAGACCTTGAAGTATGGAAATACGCGATTGATGGAATCTTTGATACCACTTTTTGATAATCTTGGTTTAGCCGTAAAACACATTCCAGAAGAAATTGCTGAGAACGCTTGGACTCAAGGAATAACCTATATTGTAAAACAAATGAATGATGTCCTTATGGAACAAGGCGTAAAAGTTATTGATCCTCAAGGTGAAACATTTGATCCTCATCAACATGAAGCAGTAGAGATGATTGAAGTTGAAGGTACAGAACCTAACACAATAGTAGAAGTTCTTCAAGTAGGATATCGTCTTTATGATCGAGTCATTCGTACAGCCCGCGTCAAAGTGAGTTCTTAGGGTTATGGACATTTGGAGATTAATTCTCCTCGCACTTATTGCATTTTGTCTGGTTGGGGCTGGAGTTTTGCTTTTCTTTCGATTACCATATAGCATACAAAGAATCTTTTATTCACCCATTCGTTTTCGTGACACTCATAAAAATCCTGTTCCTCGTATTGGGGGGGTACTTATTATTCCTATTATAATATTTCTTATTGGGGGATTAGTGTTACTCGGGGTTCTTCCTATGGGAATCTCCTGGCAGGGTATTATATTTGGAGCAATGATTGTTTTGGGGTATGGAGTTTGGGATGAACGTAAAGATTTATCTTGGAAAGTACAACTTATAATACAAATTTGTATTGGCTTGATTCTGGTAATAAGTGGAATTACTATTACTGGAATAATGATCCCGTTTGGAGGAATATGGGCTCTCGATACCATTATGTGGCGGATAGGATCATTGTCTATCTATCCCTTAAGTGCTCTTGTTAGTGTATTTTGGGTCGTAGGGCTAATGAACGTGGTGAATTGGTTGGATGGGTTAGATGGGTTGGCATCCAGTATTGGTGTCATTGCTTTTATTACGCTGACGTTATTAGCTCTAACGCCATTTGTAGGACAATATCATATTGCAGTATTGGGTATGATTTTAGCTGGAAGCTACGCAGGTGTTCTTTGGTTTAATTGGCATCCAGCAAAAATATTCTTAGGAACAACAGGAAGTATGTTTCTTGGGTATATGTTAGCAGTCCTTTCTTTGATGAGTGGAGGAAAAGTAGGAACGTCTGCTCTTGTATTTGCTTTCCCTATTCTTGATGCTTGTATTGTGATTCTTCGTCGATTATCGGCAAGATGTTCGATTTTTGAAGCAGATAGAAGACATTTGCATTATGGATTATTGGATATTGGATGGAGTCAAAAGCGAGTAGTATGGTTTTTATTATCAATAAGTGCTCTGTTTGGAGTATGTGCTTTATTATTAGGTACGGTAGGAAAGTTTATTATTTTCCTTGCAGGGGGAGGTGTATTACTATGTATGACTATGTGGATAAGAGAATATGAAAAAAGATTTTTTGAATCATCATTAATGTGTGATACAATAAAGTGTAATGATAATGATAAAAAGCAATATGAAACACGGGTATAGTATCATTGAAGTTCTTTTAGCAGGAGTCATTTTTTCTCTAGCAGCATCGGGTGTCTCTGCCGCTATTATGTTTGCTCAGAGATCAGGTCAGGCATCTGCTCAGCAAGAATCAGCAATGAGGTTAGCTGAAGAAGCAGTGTCAGCACTCCATAATATACGAACGAGAGGGTTTGAACATCTTGTAGTAGGGGAGGATATGGGATTAATAATAGAACAAGAGCAATGGGCAATTAATCCAAATCCTGGTCCAGAAGATGATTTGCATAATGGTAAATTACGAAGAATATCCATTGAAGAAATTGATGGTATAAAAATTGCAGATATTAGTGTAACATTTCCAATAGGTACTGAGTTGACAGGTGGGCAAGTGACCCTTCAGGAGATGTATGCAGACATTGGGAGAGAAAGTGTTATAGGTGTTACTAGTCAAAGTCAAAATTTTCATCTTTCAGATGAGCAAATAGATATATACTCATTGAATCTTGAGCCAGGAATACCTAATGTACTTGGAGAAGCTGGGAGCTTTACTGTTTCGAGTGAAGATGCAGGGGGAACCTGGTATACTGTTAATTTCTCACGAAGTTATGGTGATCCTATTGTTATTGGAACCGCAAATTCTGAAGAATCAAGTAATCCAGCAAATATCTTTGAAGTTCGGAATATTACCGCGAATTCTGCGGAAATGCGGTTGTGTAATAGCCGAATAACTCCAGGAGTGTGTGATCCCCATGGAGAAGATCAGATTGGTGGATACGTAGTAGTTGATCTTGATCGAGTAACTGAGGTTGATGGTATTGATGGGGGACGAATTAATTTGTCTGGTGGCGGTAATGACGGTTGGACAACAGCAACCTTTGGTTTCTCCTTTTCTAATACTCCATTACTGTTCTCTACCGCTCAAGAAGTTCCAGGTGACTTTCCTTTAGATACTAAAGTAAGAAATGTAACGAGCTCTAGTACTCAATTATTGCTGTGTCATATGACTTCAAATGATGCTTGTGCTAATTCCTACCCCTCTACCTCAGTTGCTTGGATAGCAATTGATCCTAGTGTATTATCTTTACAAGAGCAATTTACTTCAGGGATTGAAACAGCAAATAATTCTCAATGGCGAACGGTGAGTTTTTCTCCAGAATTTACTCAATTACCAGTCGTTATAGTGGAGAATCAAACCAATAATGGAAGCCAGAATGGAGAGATTAATTCTGCTCGAAATATTACAAATTTAGGAGCTGAAGTAAGGTATTGTGAGCTTGATACTGGTGGCTCTGGTGGAGTAGGAGTTTGTGATAATCATGTAAATGAAAATATTGCCTGGTTGGCCATCAGATCAGGACTTATTACCTTTAATATCACACCATAATGAAGAGATATGTAGGATTAACAGTGCTCGAAATCCTTTTGACCGTAGCAGCAATTTCAATTCTTATTGTGATTGGATTGACTATTCTTAATCCAGAAAGAATATTAGCGAGCCGAAGAGATTATCAGCGACGTAATCATATTCTGAGTATTCAGATAGCAATTGACTCATATCGTAGAGATAATAGGGGGAATTTTCCAGAAGGTATGAGTACTGATCCTAATAATCCTTCTAACATATGTATAGCTACCTGTGACTCAGAATTAGGAAACCTCTCAATTTATAATGATATTGCTCTTTATATCAATGGAGAAATTCCTCAAGACCCCATATCTACAGATGCTGAATTAACAGGGTATCAAGTCTATATTACTTCAAATGGAGATATAGTCGTGACAGCACCTTTGACAGAGCAGGCTGATGAGATATTATCAACTCAAAAATAGTGATGCAAAACTCAATTCAATCAATAAATAAATTTCGACCACGAATTATTCGGTTTTTTACTGTTATAACAGGAATTGCAACGCTTCTTGTGTATGGATTAATAGCAATTATTATCGGTGGACAACAGCTCATAGATGGATTCCTTATTTCAGATAACGTGGCTATGTATCTGTTTATGGTAATGAGTTTGTCGTTAGTGCTTGTTATGTGGTTGATAATTTATGGTGTATATACACGTATTATATTCCCCACATATCAAACACTGATCATTATTAATTCAGTACTTGATTCTGAATCTGAATATCGTAGGCAATCACCGAACTTACAACTGTTACAAGATTGTATTCAGCGAACGTTGTATCAACTGGGTGAGAGTAGACTTACCTATACCGCTGTGTTTCGAGAGACCGAACAATATATTGATAGATTAGAAAAATTATCAGAACAGAATACTCTACTAGAGCAATCAAGATCAGAACTTGCAGAAATTATTGATGAATTGAAAAGAAAACAAGAACAATTGTCTTTAGAGAAGGTGAAAACAGATTCTATCATCAATGCGATACCCAATGGAATTATCGCTTCCAGTAGAGATGGAAATATATTTCTCGTTAATAAAGAGGCGGAAAAAATGCTCGGTACAGATGGTGATTATGTTCTAGGTAAGTTTTTAGATACAGTATATCCCTTGAATACTCTAAACGATGATTCAGTATATCAGCAAACTCCAACGATGGTGGCTTTGAATGGGAATATTACTCAACGAGAGTTTGAATATAGAGTACCTAAAACAAAACAAGTTCGTGCAGTTCAGAATATTGCTTCTCCGATTATATTAGATGGAGAGATTATTGGAGCGATAGACCTATTACGAGATATTACAAAAGAAAAAGAAGTTGATCGTGCACAAAAAGAGTTTGTTTCTTTAGCATCACATCAACTCCGGACTCCTATCACGTCCATTTATTGGAATGCTGAAATACTTGCTTCAGATCCTCGTATAGATCTTGATTTAAAGGAACACGTTGATGAGATATTAGAAGAAAATAAACGTATGCAACGTTTAGTGAATTCTCTACTTAATCTTTCTCGTATAGATCTTGGGACGATTAAGTTTGTTTTAGAATCTATTGATTTAAGTGATTTTATTCAGGGATTGGTGAAAAGTCTTGACTTTGAAGCAGTACGCAAAAAGCTAACAATTATTCAAACTGTGGATAACTCAATTAAAATGGTGAATGATCCTGTTCACTTGGATGTTGTAATTAGTAATATGTTATCAAATGCTATTAAATATAGTCCAGAATCGAGTACCGTTATTATAAAAGGATATCTATTAACTGAAGAAGATATGGTGCAAATTGAAGTGTCAGATAGTGGCTTTGGTATACCAAAAAACCAGCAATCTCAAATTTTTGGAAGACTCTTTCGAGCTGATAATGCGAAAGAAAAAGAAACAGATGGAAATGGATTGGGGTTGTATATAGTCAAAAAACTGGTAGAATCAATGAATGGCAGTATATGGTTTGAA
>PXDG01000148.1 GCA_003565105.1 Parcubacteria group bacterium
CAAGTCATCATAGGACTCCCCACAATATCATATCTAACTCAAGTGATTGATGATATTGCCGATCTTCCTGAAGATCTTGCAAACGGACGTCCCAGCTACGCGGTTGGAGCACTCAATGAACACCCAAAAGAACGAATATATCTACAAAGATATATTCAAAAGCGAGATCTTGGAAAAGTTACGCCAAGGCAATTCCAGAACCAGGCTCCTCAGAGCTATGCACTTGTCTACCGCCAGTACCAAGAATATTTGGCTCAAATCGAGTATCAATGGCTGCAAGAGCTCCTCGAGCAAATATTTCTTTGGTTCCCTGTGTACCGAGATCTAATGTATCGCATTGATCCACGGTATGCTAACTTCTAAAAATCGTGTATTTTCCCAATGACAACAATGTCCACCAGGGAGAACCACGCAAGTAGTATGTAAAGCCTCAGAAAGAGCTTTACATCTATGAATAGAAACTATCTTATCTTGATCCCCACAACATACTAGTGTGGGGATTTTTTTTTGGACAATGACATCCATATCTTGAACAAGATGAATCTCCTCTCCATCTAAATGAGTGTTTGTATACACCCGAACCATATGCACTGATTTTGCTTTCTTAATTATGGAGATATTCTGATACTCTTGTGGGTGAAATAAATGACTCCATACCCAATACAGAGTATTAGGAGCCAATGAACTGAGAACACTCATAATTAAGGCTTTTGGATAGGACCATAGTCCTCCTTTTATCCCAGAAGAATTATAGAGGATCAGACCTCGAATTGGATGTTTCGCAGCATATTTGATACTTACTCGACCACCAAATGAATGTCCAACTACAATAGCCTCTTTGAGATCATATATCCCCACCACTTCAGCCACCCAATCTGCATAAGCATCTAAATCAAACCCATCCAATAGCACTGAGTTCTGACCAAATCCAGGCAAATCTACCGTCAATACATTATATCCCTGATCAAGATATGGATGAATCAAATTGGCCCAAAAACTCTGTGATTGCCCCCACCCATGGATGAGGATAATCGTAATGTCAGTCTCTTTTGGAGACCTCCAGAAATAGGCACCTAATACTCGTGATTCAACAGGGATAGTCATATGATGAAATCTATTCCCTATCCTTCATATCTACATACAACCGATCCAACAGCGTCTGCTTGAGTTTAGTTTTAAGCTGGTTATCGTCAATAATTCGGTGATAAAATTCGGCATTTTTCTCAAGGATATTTCCGAGAGCTTTGTTAAAGCGTTCTTCAAATACGGCCTCGACACTTTCCCGAGAATTATGACGCACGGTTGTGGCGAACTCCTCGTCATCTGAGATATCTGCATACACCCGAGAGACCAACACCTTGTCATCATCACTCCAAGTATCAGCTCCATAGACGGCATTCAAATCCTGCACAATCAAAGAGAGTTTTTCTTGAATAGAGTCTGTGACATAACTATTTCCAGAAGACATAGGATTGAGTTCTCCATCTTCAATCAAATGAATCTGCCTGGCGTCTTTTGGTTCCAAACGATACAAAGCTAAGTCAGTGTCCTGCAACACAGAGAATGGTAGTGGTTCATTAATCGTAGGGAGATACTTCATCAAAAACTGAGAGTACACATACAGTCGTTCTAAGTCAAAGTCATGATAGGTAATCAACTGAGATAAGAAGCTATACATACTAATAAATCTCTTGAGACGACTCCGAAAATCCAGCTGTTGTTCCTTTTCTAGCACTTCAAAAGCAGCGGTCGCAGGTCTGAGATACTGGGCCAATCGATTTTGGTTAGCCGTTCTATCCAGTGACTTATATTCACGGATAAAGTCCTCTACCGTAGTCCTATCAAATAACAAAAATCCATATAGAGCATCTTCAAGCTCATACAGTTTGTGAGGATCCGTTCCTTCCTTGAGATAAGTCTCACCATAATAGGGCAAAAAGGCTTTTTGGATAACTTCTGGATCATTGGCAAAATCAATCACCAAAGTCCGCTTTTTATCCGGATGAATACGGTTTAATCGAGAAAGTGTTTGCACAGCAGCTACTCCGTTCAACATTTTATCAACATACATAGTCTGCAACATTGGCTCATCAAATCCTGTCTGAAACTTATTGGCTACAATCAAAATACGATAAGGATCTGTCTTCAAAGCCTGTTGAATGCTCATCTTATCAGGAAGCTTATTCATCCCCTTCTCTGTATATTCGATACCATCATGAGGTACCGTCCCCGAAAAAGCCACCAGGGTTTTCATCTCAATTCCTTGTTCCTTCAAGACCCGATCAATAGCCTTCTTGTACTCAACAGCATGGAACCGAGATCTGGTTACAACCATAGCTTTAGCTTTTCCTCGCATTTCCGCACTACTAAATTCCAAAAAGTGATTCACCATGATACGACTCTTCCGATCAATAGTCGCCGGATGCTTCTCCACCATATTACGGAGTAATCGGGTGGCATGCTTTTTGTCATACTGAGGATCCGTCTCGACTTTTTTCATTAGCTGAAAGTAGGATGGATACGAGACATAGTTTTCCAACACATCCTTGATGAAGCCCTCTTCAATCGCCTGTCGCATAGAATACATATGGAATGGCCGATAGGCCCCATCGTCTTGCTTGGTTCCAAAGAGTTCCAAGGTCTTTTGTTTTGGTGTAGCGGTAAAGGCAAAGAACGAAGCATTTGGTACACCTTTCGAGCGAGCCATCTCCTGATAGAGCTCTTGCTCCCCTTGCGTGAGCTCTGCTAACTCCGCTTGCTCAGCCTCATCAAGAGAGCTGGTCGTAATCGCCTGTCTCAAATGACGAGCATTCTCTCCAGATTGAGAGGAATGAGCCTCATCCACAATAATCGCATATGACCGATCTTCAATATCAGCCAGCTCATCAATCACAAACGGGAACTTCTGCACCGTAGTAACAACAATATTGGCTCCAGACTGGATAGCCTCTGCCAACTGAGCTGAGTTCTTATCAATCTTTTCGACCACACCTCGACGTTTCTCGATAGCCTGTACTTGTTCTTGTAACTGCTCATCGATCACCTTACGATCAGATACTACAATCACCATATTATACAGCCGATTATTCGACTCATCATAAGCATTGAGTAATCCATGAGCCAACCAAGCAATGGTCTTGGTCTTCCCACTTCCGGCACTGTGTTGAATCAGATAATTCTCTGATGGACGAGCAGTCGAGAGCAAGCTATCCACCGCTCCACGCTGATGAAACCGCGGGAAGATATACTGACCATCCTTATTCCCATCACCCTCTTCCCAAAAAATATAATGAGATAATAGCCGAGCCAACGAGTGAGCTTGCCAGACATCCTTATACATATACGCTGTAGCAAAGTCATTCTCTGGCTGAGGATTAGTACTGTCAATATTAAAGGGTAAGAATCTTGTCTTCTCACCTGCCAACTTGGTCGTCATATAGACCTTTTGGTCACTCATAGCAAAGTGTACCAAACACCGAGTAAAGATCTTTTCTTGAGGATCTCGATCTTTCCGATACTGACTCATAGCTTTCTCCACTCCCTGAGAAAAGGTATTCTTAAGCTCCACCGTGATAATAGGAATTCCGTTGACAAACAGTACCAAGTCAATCCGATTGCCCAGCTCTTGTGGTTGGTATTTGACCTCTTCGATAACACTCCAGATATTAAGACCAAACAACTCAGCCAAATTAGGGTTTAGGCTATTATGCGGAGCAGGATAAAACAGATCAAACTGAATCCCCATCTCCTTGAAACCTTCCCGAATCACTTCGATAGTTCCCTTCCGCTTCAACTCACTATCCAGTCGGTACAAAAATTGCTCACGAGCCCGCTCACCAGTCATCTTTTCCCACTTCTGCCATTTAAGCTTCTGCGTCATTTGGACAAACTGCACCGCCATCTCAGGATCCAACACCAGGGATTTATCAAAGTCAGTAGCACTTCTCTGACGGTATCCAGTATTACAGAGATGTTCGATGATTTGGGATTGGAAGTTCCGTTCTGAGGTATCAACGGGCATATATCAAGCCTTTATTGAGTTTAGTATATCAAAGATTTAAGTATAGTACTAGATTTATGTTCTACAATAGGGCTTCATTAAACTCTAATATTTTCATTATGTCATAAATGGCATACGAATCCTTGTCAGATAGCAAGCCTCGATGATCCATATCTTTTAGAATAAAATGATTTTTCTGATGAGCACTTTCAGCTTTTGTAAATATTTTATACCCTGATTCAAGTGGGACCACTGTATCTACCCCACCCTGGATAAGGTTAAATGTTCCTGTAAATTGAGTAAGGTAATTGAATGTATCTTGTTCGGATTGTGTTGCCAAATCTTTCAACAGAGGCTTCGTTTTTGAACTTGCACCACTAGGACTATTCATAACCGTAATAGATTTCACCCTACTATCAAGAATTCTAGGAAGCTGAATTGCTAACGTTCCACCAAATGAGTGGCCCCAAATATGAATATTTTGAACCTGATAATTATTCTCTAATTGGACAAGTCCTTCACGAAAAATTTCATTAGCATCATAAATTTCTGCTTGTAAAGACTTTCCTTCAAAAGCTTCTGCCTCATGACTGGCACTTATATATCGTCTTGAAGAATTTCCAATGATTATATGATGGGTATCAAGAATTTTTTCAAGTAAAAGATTGGTAAAGCTGGTAGAATCATCCGGCGTAAAGTATCCATATAACCCTTTAATGAAATACATTACTTTATTACTCTTAGGATTCTTACTCACATACACAAATCCCTCTGACTGTTGTGACCAAAAGTCACTAGGGCAAGAATACTGAATAAAGTGTTCCATAATTGCATCGTTGTTTATAATTATAGTATATCAAACATCAAAGCAAAAACCACCCCGCAAGGTGGTCTGCTATAGGAAGCCATCATTTCGTAGTACTTAGAATACCATTATCCGCATTAGGACTCCATGATGGACTGACTCTGTAAATAAATATTACTACTTTTTGCCATTTTTTTCAATAAAACTCTGAACCTCTTTCAGATGATTATCTTGTCTTGGGAACGCACTATTCGTAATAATATACACCAATCCAAATGTTTGAGCTATAACTCCAGAGAATAATGATCCAATCAACCATTCATTCAAAGATATTCGACCAAATCCTTGAAGAAAAACTAATACAAATACTGATATTATTTCTACGCTTAAAATTGCGAGACAAAACCATACCAAAGTCCACCGCAACTTTTTCCTATCCTCATGGTAATCACCAAGTAGAGATGAAGGGTCTGTTAATTTAGCATCATCTTTTTTTCTTTTTGATTTATTGTTATAATCAACGTCAAATGCATTAAAAGCTCTTACGTTACTGTGAGACTCAATACTGTCACTTTCTATAAATCGTCTCAGATTTTCCACAGCTTCGTCAAAAGGCTGACTAGAAGATGTTTCATTTTCAGATGAGACATCTATTTGGGACTTCTTTTTCTCATCTAAATCATTCATACCAGTGATTACAACAGACCTAAATTATCAAGCCGAATAACCAATGCTTTTTTAGATACATGAAATATTTTGGCGACCTCTTCTATATCATGTATTTGATCCCAAGCACGCTTTACTTCTCCTTTTGGCAATAACAAAGCAGCGGCAAACATATTTGCCTGAGTTTCTCTCACTAACTCTGCTTCCGATGTATAATTTTTAGTAGATTGTCGAAAGTCAACGATTCCTTCACTTTCGACCACTTTATGATGTAATATGAAATGTCCTATTTCATGGGCTATCGTAAATCTTTTTCTGCCTTCGTTATCATTTCTATTTACATATATAATAGTATTCCCAGCCTCTGTCTTTATCATTCCAGAGATATCAGGCGATTCAAACTCCACTTCATACACCTCTAACCCCAGTTTTTTGGCAATTCTAGTCACATCCGATGAGATAGCTGTACTATCGTCATAAAGTCTTACTGAGTCAGCTACCTGCTCAATCTTTGTACTTGAAATAAAATTTGTGTTTGGTATCTTTGAAGTACTCATAGTTTCTTCTTTCATACCTTAATTATAACATATCTGGAAACATAACATAGACTTTCATGTTATAAGATTCTCTTTTGGAATGTCAATTATCATAGTCTTTTCTTCAACAGGCTTTTCACCACTCCCAATTTTTACTTTTAATTCAGCAGGCAGGTCTTTATGA
>PXDG01000123.1 GCA_003565105.1 Parcubacteria group bacterium
CACCATTTGAATTAAATTTTGCTCAGATTAGTGGAACTCTTACTGATGTCTCATCAGAGCAAGAAAGTATAACAATAGTATCTCAGGGGCATTCAAGAACCATTTCAATACCTTCTCTCCTAGGTATTTCTGAACCAATCACTATATATCCAGAACAAGGTGATGAAATAACTGAAGATCATCAATATGGAGTATATGTATTTAGAGAATGAGGAGTATTCACTAGAGATGGTGAGAATGGATCAAGTGCTCGAGTTTTGATAAGCTCCGGTTTCAGGAATACCGAAGGCGAAAGGGGATCGGTAGAGGAGTAGCTCTTATTCGTCATCGAATTTAAACTTTAGACTATTAAGAAAAGAAAAAACAGAGGAGATAATCCTTTGTTTTTTCTTTTGATGACAGTTTTAAACATATCATCTACCACTTTGAGTAATGAATGCGATGTGAATTGAGAATAACCTTAGTGCTGGATACTTCCTTGTATTTGATATCGTTGATTAAGATAATCATAGACTGCTGATCGTTCAGATCCAGTTAAGGCTCTACTATATAGTAAGATTTCAGATATGTCTCCTTCAAAGTGTCCCGCTAAGTTGCTATTGCTCCCGATGGTCATAGTATTTCCATTTGTAGACAATGTTGTATTTGTTTCTGAGACAATAGCTTGATTATTAGAAAACAAACTAAGTTTATTAGAATTATACCAAGCCGTAAATATCATTGGTTGGAATGAGGCTGTTATTATACTTTCTAATGTGTCGATGTCGTACCGTAATCCAGAGAAAGTATTATCTTCAATTTTTACTGCTATTTCAAATGATGAAGGCTGGGTTCCGTAGGATAGGATAGTATTATTTGCAGAACTGGTAAATTGATTGATTTTTGATACGACAAAGATAGTTCGAGCAGAATCTTCTTGGGGAAGTCCAGTAATATCTGTAGCACGAATGCGGGAGTTAGTACCGTTAAATTCAATGGTTGGTAATTGTCCTGGTCCTTCTGATTGTACTACAGGCGGAGTTCCTGAAGGTGGTGTAAAGGATATATTTTGTATTTGATCAGTCCATGATAATAGATTGTTTGAAGAGTCAAATTCTACATCTTTGTCAGAGCGTAACCATAGCTCTAAGCCATCATTTACCTTTAGTTGATGGAGATTTTGATTAAGAGTAATGGATCTTGTATAGGTTTTAGAATAGTCATATTCAAAGCTATCTGTGGATACATTCGATGAGATATAAGAGAGCGTTAAGCTGAATGATAATGTCATTGGGATTGAAGTCTCAAGGTCTTGTCCTCCTGGAATTGGCTGGAAAGTTATAGAATCTATAGTGGTATCATCTGGATTGAGTTGAAAAGAATCTTCAGTAGTCATATTTGTGAAAATAAGGTTTCCAGCTACCGATTCAATCTCAATAAACTCATTATTCGTTGTTCGTACAGATAGCTGTTGGGATTCTTCTCCTAGTCCAGGGCTTAAAATTTCTTGCGTATCTTGAAGAAAAAATTCAATATTTGATAACATTTGTACAGCTCCTTGATCAACGGAGTTTGCAATACTATTTGCGGTACTAAATCGAGTTATCCTCAGAAGAAATGTAGCAAGAAGAGCTGTAGTAATACCCGCCATTACTACAAAAAGAAGAAGTTCTAATAAAGTGAATCCAGATTGATACTTAGAGGTCATATTTGGTAGTTAAATAAGTTTGTAAGGCAGTTTGACTATCTACTGTAAGGTCTTGATTGTAAATTATCAATTCTAAAAGGAGCCCTTCTAGTTGAAGTGTATTCCCATCAAATAATTCAGATTGATTGATAGTGTTCCACTCTGAGCTCCATCCTGAAGCGGTAGTAATAAGTTCTGGTGGTTGTGTATCAAATTGTACGACTCCGATAATAACTTTTTCAGGTTCTGCAAGTATAGATGCTAGCTCCCCTGAAGAAGTCATTGATTGTGTTGAGCTAAAGAGAACTCCAGGTCGTCTATTAAGGGCACGTTGCAAATAGATTGGTTGTTCTGATTCTGTAGATTGTGTAAGAGTAATATCATTCCATATATCTGACCATTCGCTAATTGTATTTTCGTTATTTATTGTAAGTGTGCTGGGGCGTAGCCAGAGTTGAAGGTTGCTTTCTTGGATTTGGGTCGGAGAGTTTGTAATTAAGGGTAATATACTTGGTTCCGAACTTTCTGAAGGTGAGACAATGAGTGATTGTGATTCAATTTGAATACGTGGGGCGACACGGGAGAGATTAGTTTCAAGATATCTTGTAGTATCGGTATCTCTAGCTGAAGTGATGATTGTTCTGGGGGTATTTCCTATCCCTGATATGGCGTAAACAAAACATTCTTCTCCGTTTGGTAAAGAAATTTGTTCATCTCCTTCATAATATCGATGCGTTTGCAATGTTCGAAATACGTACTCAGTACATTGACGGGTAAGCGACTCTGCACGATTAGAACTACGAATAGAAATATTATTTTTCCCTGTTTGGCTTGAGACAACTGCTGCATTTAAGGCCAAGAAAACACCTACCGTTGTTACTATGATAGATAGAAGTAGTACGACATATCCTGATTGATAGTTTGTATTATTCATATATTGATATTTAATCGTACTATTATTATATCATAGAATACAATATTATTGAGTATGATACAAAAGATTTTTCTTATGTGAGAAATAGGATACTCTTAATCTTGATTCTTTAGATATGGTGGTATTTATAATGCTTTTAATTCGTTTAGTACGGTTGTATATATGTTCATAGCTTTTTGCGATTGAGCCTTATTAATATTAAAGTCAGCAGTATGGACAAGATGATTTCTTAGCCTGTGAACTCTCCACAAATCATTTAAAGAGGGAATACTTGCTTCAGAGGCTCCTTTCATTCGTTCACCCATAGTATCCCCAATGAATCCGTGAGCTTTCATTACCGTATCTACAAGTTTATCAGCTTCAATTACTCCTAATTTCCAAAAAGCTTCATCATCTGCATCAAATCGTTGTTTGATTTTCTCCCACTCTTTGGTTGCATCATATACCTTGGCCACTTCTTCTTTTGGTAAGTGACGATAGCGAAAGAAAATATCAACAATTTTCTTTTGATAAAAATCAGATTTCACAGCAAAGTATACACCACCAACGATACATACAGCAGAAAATAGTGCAGCGACAATCTTGAATAATTCGATCATTATGCTGATAACTTGGATAGCATACTCAATCATACAGATGAAGAATTAAAGTTATATTTTGACTGTTTGTTCGTACGCATTTCCAAGAGTGAGCAGTGAATTCTCGTCAAAATGTTTGGTCATTAATTGAAATCCGATGGGGAGTCCTTTTGTTGGAGCAGGGATAGATATTCCAGGGATTCCTGCAATGTTGGTTGCTACCGTAAAGATATCTTCAAGGTACATTGAGATTGGATCATTGGTTTTTTCTCCAAGTTTGAAAGCTGTATGAGGAGTAGTAGGGGTGAGAATTGCATCTACTTCAGAGAACGCTTGCTCGAAATCACGTCGGATAAGAGCTTGGATTTGTTTGGCTTTGGAATAATAAGCATCATAATAACCACTTGAGAGCACGTATGTCCCGAGAAGGATTCGTCGTGTTGACTCGTCTCCAAATCCTTCCATACGGCTCTTTTTGTAGACATCAAGAAGGTTTTCTGCTTCCTCTGCTTTGGATAATCCATAGCGGATACCATCAAAGCGGGCTAGGTTACTGCTTACTTCTGCTGGCATCAAAATATAGTAGGTTGGGATAGCATATTGAGAATAGGGAAGAGTAATTTCTTTGAATGTTACGCCGAGAGATGTATATGTTGCAATTACCTGATCGATTGAGGTTCGAATTTCAGGATCAATTCCATCTATAAAGTATTCTTTTGGAAGACCAATAGTCATTTGTGACACTTTGGCTTCTTTGATCTTTGGAATATCGAGGAGTTGTTCAGGAGTTAGGGTAGCAGAAGTAGCATAGAGTTCATCGTGGCCTTCAATAGCTTGGAGTAAATAGGCAGCATCGAGACTTGTATTGGTAAAGGGACCAATTTGGTCAAGGGATGAGGCCATAGCTATCAAACCAAAGCGGGATACTCGTCCATAGGTGGGTTTGAGTCCTACAACTCCTGTGAGTGCTGCTGGCTGTCGAATAGATCCACCCGTATCAGAACCAAGAGATGCTAGTGCCATTGATCCAGCAACGGAAGCTGCAGACCCTCCAGAAGATCCCCCAGGAACACGTGCAGGGTCTACTGGGTTTTTAGTAGGTCCAAAAGCAGAGTTTTCAGTAGATGATCCCATAGCAAATTCATCAAGGTTGGTTTTTCCAACGAAAATAACTCCAGCCTCTCTCAATTTTTTGATCACGGTAGCGTCATATACTGCAGTATATGGCTCAAGCATTAATGATGAGGCAGTAGTTTTTTTTCCATCAATCAGGATAGCATCTTTGATTGACATTGGTACTCCTTCGAGCAATCTAAGTTCTTGTCCAGCTTTTTGTTTATGATCGAGTTCTTGAGCTTGAACTCTTGCTTCATCCGCAAATACTTCGGTATAGGCATTGATTTCAGGATTAGACTGTTCAATATTCGAAAGAATCTCTTCAATCAATTCTGAAGGTTTTTTTGATCCGTTGTTAAATTCTGTGTGGAGATCTGTAATGGAGAGTGGTGTGGACATAGATTATTTTGTTAGAATGGTTTTTACTACAAGGTAGTCATTCTCTGTTTCTGGCATTCCTTTCAGGAGTTTATCGTGAATATCCGATGAAAAGGCTGGGTTTCTCGGTTGTTGGATATCTTCTCGGAGGGTTTGATGGTAATACTGGGGAAGGGTGTCTACTTCTTCAGATACCTCAGTTAGGGTGGCTATGTGCTCCAGAATTCCTTCAAAATCTTGTTCAAATGCTGTCTGTTGCTCGTCAGGAACAGTTATGTAGGCGAGGTCAGCAAGGTGTTTGACGTCAGAGGATTTCATACGGATAGGTATTATTTCTATTATTTTATCATACCACATTGAACGGATTATTTCCACACAGATGACTCTGGTTAATGGGTAGTTTGTGACAGATTATTGAATGGGAATGGAGATTCTTTCCAGAGATTGCGAGTCTTGGAGTTTTTTCTGAGTGAATGCATTGACGTAGACAAATACTAAGCGATTCGTAAATCCTTCAGTAGTGTGATTTTCTCGGATTACAGGAGCGTATTTATAGGCAAAATGAGAAATAAGGGTATAAGATTCTTCCATAAATCGTACAGAATGGATCATTGATGCTAAATTCTCTCGATAATAGTACAAGCCATTCCGTTTGATCCAGGAACGATGAGTAGAGGTGTATTCACTTAATACAGGGGTTGAGTGAGCCATTGCCATTAATAGAGGGTATTTATCTTCATTGGAAGCCGCGGTATCAATGAAGTATCGGGCGTTGGCAATAATTTCTCGCTCGGTTTGTCCAGAGACTCCTCCAATGAAATGAATAGTTTCAGCTGTAAATTCTGCTTTAATTTCGGGAGAGACACTTCCCATTATAACAATGGGCCATAAGAGTTTGTTTTTTTTGAGACTAATAAGCATTAAGCGAAGAGTCTTTTGGTCGTTTTTGTGATGGGAGTGAAGGAGTATATATTGTCTACGAGATAAATTCCAGGTCTTTATACTTCCATTTTGTCGTGTGAGATGAATATCTAATGGTGTTTCTAAGAGGTGGACAGGTTTAGTAGTATGCTGTATAAAAAACTCTCGTAATTCAGTTCTGTCTACAATAATTTCATTTGCGAAGCGACTTACGATCTGAATTCTTCTGAATAGCGTCCATTGTTCGAACCTATTTTTTTTGCTTGTATGATAGTGATTGATAGAAATAAATAAGCGAACTTTGGGACGAAAAATAGACAGTAAGGCAACCAATAGTGCTTGATTTAAAGACATTATATGTACAACATCAAGATTAGGAATAGTGAGGAGGGTTCGAAAGGTTGCCCAAGCTGATGATTTAGTAGGATGCAGAGAAATACCTTGATAGGAGTCAAGATCAGAGTACTCAGGGTCAGTGAGTACATGAACGCTATGGTTACGTTTGGTGAGTTCTAGAGCTGTTAATTCGACTTGATACTCAAGTCTATCACTCGA
>PXDG01000048.1 GCA_003565105.1 Parcubacteria group bacterium
GTACTGCTCCAGTTTCATGCTGCAATTATAACCGCTGATCAGAATATCAACATCTGCTGTTTCAGCCAGCAACGGAAGGATTTCTCTTGCGCGACTGATATGCCCGTGGCCGGTTCCCTGAATACCGTATAAAATTTTCATCCGATTACCTTTTTTTTGCTTTTGGTGCGTGCGATCATCTGTTTTTCAATCCGCTCATATTTAAGGAATTCTGCTTCGTTATATCTGAACATCGACCATTCATCTCCGTCATATTCAAGAGCAGTCAGATTTTCGACCCAGTCACCCGAATTCATATAAATGACTGACCCTTTTTCATTTTCATGTCCGCGGATTTTCGGTTGATGGATGTGACCGCAGATCACGTAATCGTAACCCTGGTCAATTGCCAGTTCAATCGCTGTGTTTTCAAAATTGTCGATAAACTGAACTGCTTTTTTTACGCTCTGTTTAATTTTTTTGGAAAGCGACAGTTTTTCTCTCCCCATCTTAACTGAAAACCAGTTCACCATTCGATTTAGAAGAATCAGCAGTTCGTACCCTTTACCGCCTATTTTTGCAATCCATTTGGCGTGCTTTATGGAGATATCAAAAATATCGCCATGAAAAACCCACACCTTTTCTCCCTTCAGGTTTAGGATCAATTTGTCCCGTACAAAAAGTGGCCCAAGCTGCAAACTTGATACTTTTCTGAGTACTTCATCATGGTTACCGGTCAGGTAGTAAATATCGGTGCCGTTTGCCATCATGGTGAGCAGAGTCCGAAGCACCATCATATGTGATTCGGGCCAGTAATATTTTTTGAAATTCCACACATCAATAAAATCACCATTCAAAATAATGATTTTAGGTTCGATGGAATTCAGATATTGGAGGAGCTCAAGAGCGTGGCATCCTACAGTGCCGAGATGAATATCTGACAGGACAACAATTTCAACGGGTCTTTTTACCATATAAAGATGATGTTTCTTATAAAGAAAACACTCATCTGTTATTGAATAATTGTGAAATTATTATGTCTGAATTATCAGGATGTTAAGTAATTATTTCCTGTTAGGAGATTGACAGATAATTAAAGGGAAAAATTAATTTATATATTACTATCATTAAGCACGATGATGTCATAACATCATTTGTTAACAGTAAATATCTAGATTCTACAGGTACTCATTTACATGACGGATTTATCTTCTTCAGATTATAAAATCCTCTTGATAGAGGATAATCCCGGAGATATTGTTTTAATCCGGGATTATTTGTCAGGCATCAATCCAAATCTCAAGGTTAAGATTGCAAAAACCTTTAAGAGAGCAAGAGACTTTTTAACCATTCAGTCTGAAGATTTTGATGTTATTCTGCTGGATTTAAAACTGCCCGACAAAGAAGGTGAAGATCTGATCAAAGAAATTATCAGGCTTTCTCGCGGTAATATTCCGGTGATTGTTCTGACGGGTTACTCTGACATGCAATTCAGTATAAAATCATTAAGTCTTGGAATTGCAGATTACATCATTAAAGATGAACTGAATCCACATCTGTTATGGAAAAGTATTCGCTTTGGAATTGAAAGGTTTCATGCTTCAGAAAAAATACAAGAGTCGGAACGCAGATACCGATACCTTTTCGAAAATAACCCATCTTCAATAATTATCTGGGACCTGGCTACACGGCTCGTGGTAGATACTAATCAGCATGCTGAAAAAAAGTATGGCTATACAAAAGAAGAGTTTAAAAAAATAAAAATCGATGAAATACAGCCGAACGGTTCTTTTGAATATTTTTTGAACAAAGAAAGTGAAAACGCGGTGAAAAGCGAAGTAGCAATGGCGAACAATGTTTTTAATCACAAGACGAGATACGGTGATAGTTTTGCAGCAGAAGTTCGCGGACATTTTATTGAGTATGAGGGTAACGACTCGGTATTGATGCTTATTAATGACGTAACGGATAAAATTGATATGCAGGAGCGTTTATTTGAAAGCACCCTGCGGGCAGAAGAAGAAGAGAGGAACCGGATTGCCAAAGAGTTGCACGACGGTATTGTTCAGCAACTGGTTGCATGTGGTATGTTTATTCAAACTATTCAGGATAAAGTTGAAAAGGATAAATCCTTATCTGAAGAGCTTTCACGATTGTATGAGCTTTTAAAGAAAGCCACTATTCAAACCAGAGATATTTCTCATAATCTGAAATCTGCTGAATTTGAATCCAAAACATTGGCGGATCTGCTGAATCAGTTCGTAAAACAACTGAATTATGCCTCATTGATAGAATTTCAAATCAACAACCATCTCCATTTTGATAAAGATTATAACAGTCTTTTAAAAATTAACATGTACAGATCTGTGCAGGAACTTTGTAACAATATCATTAAACATTCCGGTGCAAAAAAGGCGGTAATTACTACCGAGGAAGTGGACGATACGCTTTTTATATCCATTAAAGATGACGGGAAAGGTTTTAAGTTAAATAAACCGGAAAATCATGGAATTGGCATGAAAAATGTTGAAAGCCGGATTCAGAGGCTGGGCGGGGAAATTGAATTCAGAGAACCCGAAAATGGCGGCTTACAGGTTGATATCGAAATTCCGCTGCAGAGTAAACAGTCGAATTAAGTTTAGCTTTGTGTATGAGTATAGGTGTTAACACTTAAGCCTATAAACTCTGTTCAAAATCTGTTTTTTTAATGAAATTATTAATACAAGATTTTAAAAATCTATATCATAAAGCCTGTAACTATTGATGGAATAATTAATCTTACAAACAAGAGAGCTCAAAAAATTTGTTAATTTCAGTTTACCCATGCCGAAAAAAGAAAAAAATACTACCGAAAAAGATTCGGAACGTTTTTATGTGTTTGCTATTGGTGCATCAGCAGGCGGTCTGGAGGCATTGCAGGATTTTTTATCTCACCTTCCTGAATCTTTAGTAAATATTTCAATAATTGTGGCTCAACATCTGAGCCCAACCCATAAAAGCAGGTTGGTTCAATTATTGAGCCGTCAAACAGACTTTGAAGTAGCTGAAGCAAAAAATGGCACAAAGCTCGAAGCAAATAAAGTATATATAACACCACCCGACAAAGAGATTACCGTATCGAAAGGGAAAATCAGGCTTGCGAAACCTCCTGCCGGTGTGAGCCCAAAACCAAGTGTGGATGTTTTGTTTCATTCTCTGGCAGTAGAGTATAAATCTGCTGAAAATGTTGTGGGTATCATTTTATCGGGCACCGGATCGGATGGAGCTTCTGGTGTACGGGCGTTAAGGAATGCAGGAGCATTTATTATTGCCCAGGAACCACACACGGCCAAATATGACGGTATGCCGATTGCAGCCATACAAACCGAATCGGTTGATATCATTCTGCCACCAGATAAAATGGGAGAAGAAATACTTGAATACACGATGAATCCAAATCAGGTACGGGTGCAGAAAGGGCTCGAGAAAAATGAAGGTAACAGTCTTCATAAAGTTTTTGATCTTCTCAGTAAACGAACGGGCACTGACTTTTCCAATTACAAGAGCGCTACCATCGGGCGAAGACTCCAAAAGCGCCTCTCAACCCTTAAAGTTAAATCGATAGAGGAGTACCTGACTCTTATTGAAAAAAATCCAGGAGAACTGGATGAAATGTTTCAGACGATTTTAATTGGTGTTACCAGTTTTTTCAGGGATTCGGATGCCTATAAAGCTTTAGAGAAGCATTTAAGGGATATTATTGAGACTAAAACCAACAAAGATCCGATCCGGGTTTGGGTTCCCGGCTGCTCAACAGGTGAAGAAGCATACTCCATTGCAATTTTGCTGAGCCAAATATTGGAAAACCGGGTTCAAAACTACAATATCCAGATTTTTGCCACTGATATTGACGACAAAGCAATTTCTATTGCAAGAAATGGTATTTACAAAAAAGAAGCATTTGAGAATGTTTCAAAACAAACACTCGAAAACTTTTTTGTGAGAAAAGGTGATGGTTTTGAATTGATAAAATCGATTCGCTCTATGGTGTTGTTTTCCAAACATGATTTAACCAGCAACCCGCCTTTTCTAAAGCTCGATTTAATTTCCTGCCGAAATCTGCTGATCTATTTTGGAGCCGCTTTGCAGCAACAGATCATTCCGATATTCCATTATGCTTTGAACCCGGATGGAATTTTATTCCTGGGTAAATCGGAAACAGTTGGACAGTTTACTGACCTTTTCTCAACTATTGACGGTAAGAATAAACTCTTCAGAAGAAAACGAAGCCGGAATCTTAATCCTATAAAATTCTCTGTCTTTAAAGCACAGAAACAAACGTTTTCTGAAGCAGATAAAAAGAAAGGAAAAAAGGATTTATCAGTAACAGATCTTGTCAAGGAAACACTCTTTAACACATATGAACATCCCTATGTAGTTATTGATGCTGATTATAATGTGAGAGAAACCTATGGTGATGTGCGTCCATTTCTGACCCTGCCATCAGGTAAAATTCAGATAAATCTGATTAAAATGGTTAATAGTGAACTTCAAATTGAAGTTCGTTCAGTTGTATCGAAATCGATAAAGAATAGTGAAACGATAAAAAGTAACATCAAGAGATTTCGGCTTTATGATAAGGATTACTTTGTGCGCATTACAGCAAAACCATTGATTTACAGCAAAAATACCGAAGAACTGTATGTCGTAATTTTTGAAAGGCTTGAGATAGAAGGATTTTTATCTGCCACAAAAGAAAATAGTGAGACAGATATTTCTGTCGGCAGGGTGCAGGAACTGGAGCATGAATTGGCAACAACAAAAGAACACCTGCAAACTTATATTGAGGAGATTGAAACGAGCAACGAAGAGCTTCAAAGTTTAAACGAGGAATTACATAGTACCAACGAAGAGCTTCAGTCATCAAATGAGGAGCTTGAAACTGCCAATGAAGAGTTGCAAAGCACCAATGAGGAAGTACAAGTAGCCTATTCTGAACTTAAAAAAGCACATGATGAACTTGAATTAAAAGAAGAGCTTCTTGAAATAAAAGAATACAACCAAAGTGCTCTTCTCAACAATACATTACAGGGTTTTTTCCTTGTTGACCGATCTTTTAAAGTTGTAGCATTTAATACACAAGCTGAAAATATTTCAAAAAAACTCGGATTAGGAAAATTACAGACAGGAGACTCAATTATTGAAATTACCGCCACAAAAAATCTTGAAAATTTTGTGGATGAAATTAGAAAAGCATTTAAAGGGAAGCAGGTTACCGGTGAACGAAGGGAAACTATAAAAGACGGTGATGATATTTGGTTTGCATATAACATTACTCCGATAACTGATAAAGATGGAGAAGTAAGAGTATTGTCAATAGGGATTATTGAGATAACTGAGAGTAAAAAAGCTTATCTGAAACTGAATGAAAGAGTCAAAGAGCAAAATTGTTTATACAATATTTCAAAGTTGAACGAGGATGAACTGACTGAACGTGAGCTTTTTGAGGCTGTGCTGAAAAATTTGAAAGAAGGAATGCAATATCCGGAATTCGTACATCCCGTTGCTGTTTATCAAGGAGACACTTTTAAACTGAAAAACTTTGAGGATAGCGGTTTAAAACTCACAGCATCAAAAAGCTCACGTTCAGACAGTTCTTTAGAACTTGTGGTTTACTGCCAGAAAAAGAATGGCAATATCTACGAACCATTTTTAAAAGAGGAACATGAGCTGCTGAATGCGGTGGCTGATATTCTAAGCCTGAAGTTATATCAAAATAAAACACGGCTTGAACTCGAAAAAAGTAATGAGAGATTCGAATTTGCGCTGAAAGCGTCGGATGATGTGATTTATGATCATGACATGATTGCTGATACCATTATGTTGAGTGAAAACTTCCAGATGATATTTGGATACAATTTTGAAGACGAACCATTCACCCTCGAAAAATGGGCCAACCTTCTGCACCCTGATGATGAAGAACGAATTAACAGCAGGCTGGAAAACACACTTGCCGACAAGAAAGCAAACAAGTGGGAAGCGGAATTCAGATATGCAAAGAAA
>PXDG01000165.1 GCA_003565105.1 Parcubacteria group bacterium
TCATTAATCAGTGCTTCTCAGAAGTACTATGACCTCGATCTAAAATATGCGGGAAAAGATTTTTTCCTTATTTCAGATCAACAAATTCAGCACGATGCTACGCTGGGCTATATCATAGCAGACCTTTTGCACAAAGCCGCAGAAGCTTGGAAAAAAGGAGGAGCATTCTATGATTGGCCAGGATGGAAAGTTATCCCTGCTAAACAACGAGAAGTTGATGAGAAACTGTTTCATCACTTACCCACCTACTGGAGACTTGATTATACTCTCTCTCCAGAAGGAGTTCCTCAAGTGTTTGAGATTGATTCCAATCCTTGGGGTCGTGAGTTTCTCGTTGGATTACAAGAATCCTTTGGGTTTGATACAACAATGGCAGATCTCTGGCCTCACCAGAATGGACTGGTAGTTCAATCACTGACTACCTGTTGGGACACTCTCCCCTACTTTCTCAACAAGGTAGGCGGGACCCAAATTCATGTGAATGATTTCCATTCTGATCACTTGGCTTACGGACTCATAGAGAGATACTTCCGCTTTAACTACGATACTCCAGATCCTGACGAGATGCGGTTACTCCAATACGCACTTGATCATCAGGTCCAAATTCAACCTGTCCCTACTTCCATTCTTTCCAAACTGTTATTTGCTACGGTTTGGGATCAAACACTAGAGCAAGAATGGCATGCGGTAGGGTTGAATTTAGAGGCAGTCCGTCGAGTCATTCCAGAGACTCATCTACTCACCAATGAGTGGAAAGAAGTTGTTGCAGGAAAACGTAATGAATGGGTTCTCAAAGAACTCCACCACTCAGCAGAAGCAGGAAGTCGTGGGGTCACCATTGGGCCTCGTCAGAGAGCGAACAAATGGGATCAAGCTCTGAGATCTGCGGGACCATACTCCATTATAACAAACTATTGTGCTCATTCTCGGAGCACTCTTCGGTTTATAAATCACAATCAAAAGACAAGGACCCAATCACTTGATGTGATTTTTCGGCCGTTTCACGGCAAGGATGGAGAATTCTTAGGGGGTGTCTATACTGCAGGGGTTGCGGGCACTCGTGCTGGTAAGATCCATGGAGGGCACGATATGGTCTTTGGACTCCTCCAATATTAATTTCCATTTACATACCACACCAAAGGATAGTGTCATTCGACAGTATCCTTTTTTTTGGGTACAATGTACTATAATAGTATTAAATTCCCTGATATGAGTTCTGCTCACTTAACCAACGTTGCCTTCGTTTGTTGCACACATGGTGATGAACAACTCGGTCGCTTTATCTCCTATGAATACCCATTTGGGAAAACTGACACTCTACTGTATCGATCAATAATTGCCAATCCTGAGGCAATGTATCTCAATGTCAGAGGTGTAGAAGGAGATCTCAATCGTTCATACCCAGGTAATCCTGATGGGAATCTGGAAGAGCGTCGCGCAGCTCAACTCCTTCCTATATTACAACAATATGATGTGGCCATTGACTTTCATCAAGCATTTGCTTCAATGCCTGACCTGATCATCGTCAAAGAATGGACCGAAGAAATTGCTGCTATCGCAGACTGTTTTGATATGGATCACGTGCTAGAATTAGATAAAGGAGCAGGATCTTATACAGGGTTAATGATGTCATACGTACAAAATAGTATTGCAACCGAATATGGATATGCTCATAATCATCAAGACGCTTGTGAGCGGGCTCGGCGAGATATTCAAAATATTCTAACGGGAAATCGAGTAAAACCGAATAAACTCAGATATCGAATATGGGGTGACCTCAGTCTAGACTTAAAAGGTATCACAGAAATTAAAAACCTAGTCAAACTCACTGCCGACCAAAGAGAACTCCTCAATCTCCAAGAAGAAAACCTCTACCCTATATTCATAGATGGCTATGATGATAAATGGGCAGTTCTTATACAATCCTTGTAGATGACGACCAAGCTTGTCTGCATCTTTCAACCCTACTGTCCACAAATAAAAACCGACACTCATTATCAATCAGAGTGTCGGTTTTTCCAGTGGAATCTATTCTTCTTCCGCTTCGATTTCTTCCTCCTCTTCAGTTAATTCTTGATCACCATCTCTACCAAGATCAGCATCAATGATGGCTCGAAATTCTTCGATACTATTAGGGTTCGTAATTCTTCGACTATTCACAATAAAGGTTGGAGTAGAACTCACTCCAATAGCAATTCCTGATTGATAATCTCGTTCTACTTTGGATTTCACATCATCTGAATCCAGTAATGATTCGAACTCTTCTGCGTCTAAGCCAAGTGATTCAGCGTATCCAATAAAAGCAGTTCGCACTTCATCTACTGAGGAGAGTTGTGACCACTCAGCTTGATTCAAAAAGAGCTCCGTCTTCATTTCTTCAAATTCACCAAGTCGAGCCCCAGACTCTAAAGCCTGACCAGCGATATCAGAGTATGCAAAGCTTCCTCGTAACGGGAAGTGACGATACACATACTGAACCTCAGAATCATCGTATTCTCCTAATAATTGACTCAGCAAACCATCATAAGCAGCACAGGCTGGACACTGAAGGTCACTATATTTCACAATAGTTACTGGAGCATCATCATCTCCGAGAGTCAAATCTTCTTCCACTAATGATATGTTAACCTCCCTATCTCCAGTATCACCTCCTGGTGGTGTCATTACTACCCAGCCTATAGCAATAATAATCGCCACTGCGATTAAACCAATAATTCCTTTTTGTACAATGTTATCATTCATAATAATATAATTTACTTATAATACTAGTATACCACACTCGTATTCTGTGCAGCTAACTTCTATTCCCAGTTCTTTTTCGTAGCGTTTTCGTGCTATCTCGATCACTCTCAAAGGACCTTCGAGAGTACCAATACGCTGCGAAAACACTCGTAATCGGGACTGCTAACAAAATGGCCGAACTACCTGCTACTGTCCGCACAATTTCTTGTGAGATAAATTCTGAGTTAATAGTCACCCAAAGAGGAGTCCCTAAAGCATTAACATACAGAAGCAAAAATAATGGAAGCGAGGCTCCGACATAAGCTAATGCCAAAGAGTTAACCATTGAGGCGATATGATCACGTCCCACAGACATACCTGATCGATATAATCTTTTGAACCCCATTTGAGGGTTTGCCTGATGAATTTCATCCATAGCTGCCGATTGACCTACAGTAACATCATCTAAGACTCCAAGCATACCAATCAAAATTCCTCCAAGAAGCAATCCTCTAATATCTAAATTAACCTCAGAAGCTGATTGGACTGCAAATTGCAGATAAAAGACCTCTTCACTTCCTGAACCAAACATATTCGTAATCTCTACAAAGAAAATGGATAATCCATAGGCCAAGACTAATGTTACAAGCGTTGATACAAGGGCAATCAAAGTACGGAACCGAAATCCATGAGAAACAAATAGAGTCACAGAAACAATCATCATTGTTCCCGTCAAGGTAATGAGAGTAGGATTCTGACCTGCGACAAGTTGAGGTATAACATACCAAAAGAGTATTCCAATACTCAACATCAACCCCATCAAACCACCAAGTCCTTGCCACCGAGCAAAAATAATGGTCATAATTAAAAATATTCCTGCCATCCATCCAATCCCTGGCAATCGATAGACATCATGAATATAGAGTTCCCCATTATTATCAAAGGTATTTTCAGCCACTACCACAACATCTCCTTTTGCATAAATTTGACCTTGATTTTGATTTACTCCCCCCCCTGTATTAATCATCACTTTCTCCCCCTGGCGAGGACCAGATAGTATTGTAACGGTAATAGTTTGAGAAATCACTTCTTGTCCCAAAACCTCTGTTTTTTGAGTATCCACTTCATCAATTCGAGCTCGTTGGTAATCGATTTCTATATTAATATTGTCTTCAGTATTCTCAATACTATCTGTAGGTCCAAAAATTTGAACATCACCAGTCCGTTGCTCCAAAAAAGCATCAGGAGCAATAAGTGGTAACTCTCGAATTTCCCCTTCCATAAAAGATTCTTGATCCATCTGATTCTGATCATTATCTACCTCAGATGCCACAGAAACATAAGGAGCCAAAAGTCCAAAAGCAACCAAAAGTCCGTAAAATACACTTTTCATAGAAACCATATATATTGAGTAAGCTATTTATATAGAAGTTTTACCCACATACGAGATCAATCGCTCAGGAACAACAATACTTCCATCTTGTTGCTGATAATTCTCTATAATTGCAATCAAAATGCGTCCAATAGCAAAAGCCGTAGCATCATTCATATGAACAAACTTTTTCACTCCATCTCCATCTACATATTGAGTGTTTAATCGACGTGATTGAAAATCTGCCATATAATCTGAGGTATGCGTTTCTCGATACTTATCTTGTCCAGGAAGCCAGGTTTCAATATCTACCGCTCTTCTATTGGGGATTCCCATATCTCCTGTACATTTCAAACTCAACTGATATGAAAGACCAAGCTCTTGCATCAAATACTCTTGAATAGCAATAATAAATTCTTGTTCGACAGCCCCCAACTCTTCTGTAGTGAAAGTCTCCATCTCTAATTTATCAAACTGATGTAATCGCAAAATCCCTTTCATATCCTTCCCATAGGTTCCTGCTTCTCGACGAAAAGCAGTAGAGTATCCAATATAACGAATTGGCAAATCACTAGCCTGGAAAGTCGTATCCATATGAAGAGGTCCCAGAGTATGCTCAGCACTTCCAATAAGCATCAAGCCATCTTGAGTAGTTTGATACCGATCTTCCATAGGGTGAAGACGTCCCATCTTTTCCATAATTTCTGGACGCATCATCATTGGTGGAACAACAGGAATAAAAGGAGTGATCTTTGTAGCTACTCCAGCTTTACGAGCAATACTACTCAACAGATCAACATTAGCTAAGGTTTCAAAAACAAACTGCACTAGTCCAAATTGTAAACGTACTAAATCACCCATCAAATATGCAAAACGTGAACCAGAAATTATCGCCGAGGAGTCAGTATCAATCAGTCCTCTCTGAGCAGCCAACTCCCAGTGTTCTTTGGGAGAAAAATCAAACACTCGAGGCTCTCCAACAGTTTTTATAATAACATTTTCTGAATCATTTTTCCCGAAAGGAGTATCATCCGCATAGGTATTTGGAACGGCATACATAAGCTCTTGATAGCGAGTCTCAACATCCCGGAGAGCGTCTTCCTTGCCCGACAAAACCTCCTTGAGTTCCTTCCCCCGGCTGATTAACCGCTGCTTTTCTTCGGCTGAAAGTTGGGCAATGTCTTTCATTGTGCCAGAGATCTCATTTCGTTCAGCACGGAGAGCTTCCACTGCAGCAAGCATCTCACGTCGAGTGTGATCAACTTCGAGTAACTCATCGATAGACACCGAACCATTCTTAGCAGAAACAACCTGCTTCATCAAATCGGCATTAGCTCGGATAAATTCTATGTCTAACATATGCTTGTCATTTAGCTATATACTTATCATTATACCATAGAACAATAACAAATTCACCCTACAAAAAACCACTCCTAACATAATTTTTCGACTCAGAACAATCAGTATGTATACCCTCAACTTCTGACAATGTTAAAAGTAAAGCCATACTATCAAAATAGTGTGTTAGGGGATATAAATAAGCTATCTCCCTATACTAGTTCTCTTTTTCTCAACAGAAAGATACGTAGCTTTTATGTTATGACAAAACATTAGGCCACAGGAACTTCAAATCACTTGCACAAGAAATCACTCTCTGATACAATATAAATGTGAAAAAGTAATAAGATTTTAAGTGCGTTATTGTACTCTTAGTTAACTAAGAGTACAATTTTTTCATTGCGCTAGTGAGCCAGACGACGTCGTCTTCGACTCCCTAAAACCCCGGGTTTTAGTATTTCTGCCATGGGAAACCAAAGGTTCCCGACCCCATCCTTGTCCGTCCAAAGACAATAAAA
>PXDG01000111.1 GCA_003565105.1 Parcubacteria group bacterium
GCTCGAACCCAGGAGAAGTAGCTAAAGCTGCTGAAGGAATTCGAAATGCTATTATTGGTTTAGTGGTAGTAAGGGGGGCTTATTTCATCGTACAGTTTGTGATAAGTGCATTGGTAGTAAAAGAAAAAGGATGAGGTTAGTTTCAACCTCATCCTTTTAGTTTTTATCGGATCTTCTCCACAAGGATATCTTCGTGGAGGTTTAGACTACCATTGGGGAGTTGATCTCCCCAATGGTACCCAGGAGGAGATCCTTCTCCTGGGTTGAGTCTTGTTCTGACTTCCCCCTCGGTGAGAGGGGAGCAGACTACTGCCCCTCCCTGTCCAGCCTTTGAAGCGTCAATGAGGGCCCAGCCACCAGGCCAAGTAGCTTTATGGGTAGGATCGAAAGATTGCTGGCATCTTTCTTTTAAGGAGAGTCTCCCCCTCTCAACTTGAGGTTGAGGTCTACTTTGATCAACATTCTGGTTAGGAGGAGTGGATTCGGTGAAAGTACGAATCACTACCACTAATAAGGTCAAGATACCGAGGGGAACGATCCAAGGTTTGAATTGTTCCCAAGATATGGAAGTAGATTCATTGGAGGTGTTCCGGTCATCATTATTGATATGAAATTTTTTCACAAGTTACCTCATTGGTACAATTACTGAAATATAGTAGCACAGAAGCGAAAAAAGTCAATACGCCGAGAAGTTCTCGACGTATTATAATCTTAACGGTTTGTGCGTTTGATTGCTTTGAGAATGTGGTTGACCACTTCTCCTCGAGAGAATATTCCTTGACTTTGGGATTCTATCAGTTTGATAAAGTCTGGTCCAATGAGTCCTAAAGCAATGAGTTGATCAACATCAATTCCTTTCTCTCGGAGTTTTTGACCTTCTTCAGAATCAATAAGTTCAGAAAAAGCCTTAATGACAATATGTTGTTTTTGTTGGAAAGCAGTTCCTTCCATTCTCCCTTTGAGGGGAATGCTAGAGAGGGTTTCCCACCAATCTGGGAGAATTTCCTCTGCGAGGGAAAAGGTTCCTTCTAACCCATATTCACTGAGTAAACAGGTTATTTCTTCATAGGTATAAGGATCAAATAGGATATTACTACTAACAAGAAGCACAGTGAATGGGTTGGTTTGAACATAGGTCTTTATCTTGGAGGCTAACTTAATATACAAGGTTTTTATGTTTTTTAAGTCGCCTCCTGTTCTTTCTAATAGAGATTGAGGATGAAGGATATGATAGGTAAAAAGAATTTTTAATTGTAAGGGAATTCTTTCTTTGTTCTCTTCGATCTTTACATAGAACGATTGATCTTCGGCTATGTAGTCGCTGCACTCTTGTTTGGGAGAGGGAATCAGATATGCTTCCCAAGGACCTCCACCAATAGGGAGGCATTCATAGAAAAACTCAATTAAAGGGTCTTCTGGTTGAGACACAACCCAGGTGTGGGTTTTTTCAAGTTTTGGTCTTCTAGCAATGACTGTAAACTGAGTGCGAGTTTTATATCCCGCAATTACAGTTCCAGTGGTGGCTCCTAAAAGTGCCCCCAAAGATAAGAATCGAGTAGCATTTCGTAAGTTTCCTGCAGTTAAGAGGAGTAGAAAAGCTCCAACGATGGATCCGATAAATGGATATTTCAATTCTTTATGCATCTATAATCTCCGTTTGTATAGAACATGAACTTGTCTACGGTATCATAAAGAGAATGAAATGTCAATCTGTTTTAATGTTTGAAAAAATAGGAATGCAAGGTTAACTCTTTGTGTCTCTTCAGATCTTCTTTTTTATTTTGAGTTTAAATTGAAAGGAGATACAATCCAATGAAATAGTATATTGGTTTTTTGAAAAAAAGTGAATGAAATGAGTATACACTTTTATCTGAGACGACACGATACAGTTGGGCTCATAAGGTTGAGGAGATAATTCTTGCTGAGGCTGAGTTTGAAGACGAAAATAAGTCATACAGATATTTGACAAAACCTTTGATTCGTACTAAACTATTGAGTAAGTTCCCTGGCGAACCAAATTTTACGTGTGTGCGAATTTTTTACATAAGCAAGATTACCAAAAACGATTGTATGCCAACTATTCAACAACTAGTCCGAAAAGGACGCAAGCGAACGACAAAGAAAACGAAGTCTCCAGCAATGGGACGAACCTTTAACGTGCTTAAAAATAAGCCACTGGAGTCGAACTCACCATTCAAACGAGGAGTATGTGTTAAGGTTACTACCACCACTCCAAAGAAGCCAAACTCCGCTCTTCGAAAAATTGCTCGTGTTCGTCTTTCTAATGACCAAGAAGTAACTGCTTACATTCCTGGAGAAGGACATAACCTCCAAGAGCACTCCGTGGTACTGATCCGAGGAGGGCGAGTGAAAGATCTTCCTGGAGTACGATATCATATTGTGCGAGGAAGTCTGGATACTGCTGGAGTTGATGGACGAACCCAACAACGAAGTAAGTATGGGGTCAAGAAACCTAAGAATTAATTTTTGATATATGGCACGAAAGAAACGTAATTACACCAGAGATATCACGCCAGATCCTCGGTACAAGAGCACACTTGTAGCACTTTTTATCAACTATATTATGTTGGATGGAAAGAAGTCTGTAGCTCAAAGAGTGTTTTATCAAGCAATGGACATTGTTGAGAAAGAAACAGGGAAAGATGGTTTAACTGTCTTCACTGCTGCTATGAAAAACATCTCTCCTATGGTAGAGGTTAAGTCAAAGCGAGTAGGAGGAGCTTCTTATCAAGTCCCTGTTGAAGTCCGACCAGAGCGTCGAACCTCTCTTGGATTTCGATGGATCCTTGACGCTGCTCGAAAGAAAAAAGGAAAAGCAATGGCTTTCCGACTTTCTGATGAGATTTTGGATGCCTTTAACAAGACAGGATCTGTTATTAAGAAAAAAGAAGATACTCATCGAATGGCCGAAGCAAATCGAGCCTTCGCTCATCTTCGATAGTTAATTGTTCACAGAATACTCTGCTCTTCATCCAGCAGAGTTTCTGGGTTCGCCCCACACTTTATGTATGTAAGCTAATAAAATACACGTATGGCCACAGAAGCCCGCACAGATATTCCTCTTAAGGATACACGAAATATTGGAATTATTGCCCACATTGACGCTGGTAAAACAACTACTACTGAGCGAATTTTGTACTTCACTGGTATCTCTCACAAAATCGGAGAGGTTCATGATGGAGAAGCAACTATGGACTGGATGGCTCAAGAGCAAGAGCGAGGAATTACCATTACCTCAGCAGCTACTACTTGTTTTTGGGACGATCATAGAATTAATATTATTGATACTCCTGGTCACGTAGATTTTACCGTTGAGGTAGAGCGATCTCTTCGCGTTCTTGATGGTGCAGTGACGGTGTTAGATGGAAAAATGGGAGTAGAGCCACAAACAGAAACCGTGTGGCGGCAAGCAGATCGATACAAAGTTCCTCGGATGTGTTTTGTGAACAAAATTAACCAAACAGGGGGAGATTTTTATAAGTCAGTAGATTCTATCAAAGAGCGACTTTCCAAAAATGCAGTGGTTATTGCTCTTCCAATTGGATTCGAACAAGGAATTCGCGGAATCGTTGATTTGGTAGAGAATAAGGCCTACGTGTACTCGGATGAGACGGGAATGACTGATATTGTTGAAGCAGAAATTCCTGAGGATATGCTTGAACAAGTCGAAGAGTACCGAATGGAATTGATGGAGAAAATTTCTGAAGTTGATGATCGATTGATTGAGCTGTTCTTGAATGACGGAGTATTGTCCCCAGATGAGATTAAATATGCGCTTCGAAGAGGAACGCTTGAGTCAAAGATTTTTCCTGTTATGGGAGGAGATTCTCGAACTGCTATCGTTAAGAAGCTTCTTGATTCAGTTATTGAGTATCTTCCATCCCCACTTGATGTTCCGGCGGCTAAGGGAACTGCTGTAGATGATGCTTCTATTGAGATGGAGCGACCATCTGATGTTGAGGCTCCTCTTGCTGGATTAGCCTTTAAGGTAGTAACAGATCCTTATATTGGTCAACTGGTGTTCTTCCGAGTTTACTCTGGAGTTATTAAGAGTGGATCTTACGTCTTAAACTCAACCAAAGGGCAAAAAGAGCGAATTTCGCGGTTAGTGAAAATGCATGCAAACTCTCGATCTGAGGTAGAAGAACTTCGAGCTGGAGAAATTGGAGCTATTCTTGGACTCAAAAACACTACTACGGGAGATACCCTTTGTGATGAGAAAGAAACTGTGATTTTGGAGAGAATGAATTTCCCAGAGCCTGTGCTTCAAATCAAGCTTGAACCAAAGACGAAAGCTGATCAAGAGAAAATGAGTATGGCTCTTCATAAGTTGTCTGATGAGGATCCAACATTGAAAGTCACTTCTGATCAAGATACGGGAGACACCCTTATTGCTGGAATGGGAGAACTTCACCTGGATATTATCGTCGATCGAATGAAGCGAGAGTTCGGCGTAGAGGTGAATGTTGGGCAACCTCAAGTATCTTACAAAGAAACTATTCAAGGAACTGCTGAAGCTCAAGGAAAATTCATCAAACAGTCTGGAGGAAAAGGACAGTATGGAGATGTTCACCTTCGTGTAGAAGCTTTTGAACCAGAAGAACCTGAAGATGGAAAAGAAGCCCCAACCCTTATCTTTGAGAATGAACTCAAAGGAGGATCTATTCCTTCAGAATATGTACCTGCAGTAGAGAAGGGAGTAAAAGAATCTGTAGCTCGTGGTGTTATTGCTGGATATCCATTGATTAATATTAAAGCTACTGTATTTGATGGATCCTACCATGACGTTGATTCATCTGAAGCTGCTTTCAAAATTGCTGGATCAATGGCTCTTTCTGCTGCAGTAAAGAAAGCTACTCCAGTACTTCTTGAGCCAATTATGAAAGTAGAGGTGGTAATCCCAGAACAATATATGGGAGATGTAGTAGGAGATTTGAATGGTCGCCGAGGTTTGATTGATGAGATGGAAGACCGAACGGGAGGAATTAAAGTGGTGACTGCTCAGGTTCCTCTTTCCCAAATGTTTGGATATGTGACGACTCTGCGGTCTATGACCCAAGGAAGAGGAAGCTCTTCTATGGTCTTTGGATCATACCAACCTGTACCAGGAAATATTCAACAAGAAATTGTTGAAAAGAGAAACGCTCGAAGTTAAGCCAGAAGCTCTATATAAACGAGCGTAATATGACAAAAAGCCACGGGATTGATCTCTGGCTTTTTGTTTTATCTACAGTTCCCTATAGCGTAGACCTTGTCATAATGCTTGAAATACGGTAAGCTATAACATACATAGAGTCAAATAAAATTATATGAAAATTGGGATTGATGCACGATTTTTTGGGGCAAGTGGGAAGGGACTTGGGCGGTATTCTCAAAAACTTATTGAAGAATTAGAGCAGATAGACTTTGAACATACGTATGTTATTTTTTTATCGCCCCATAATTATGATGAGTACACTCCACAAAATCCTAATTTTCGAAAGGTCAAGGTAGATATCCCGTGGTACTCTTGGAAAGAACAATGGGAGTTTCCAAAAATTTTAAAGCGTTATAAGTTGGATTTGATGCACTTTTTACATTTCAATGTTCCTATCTTGTATCGTAAACCCTATCTTGTGACGATTCATGACTTGATTTTATTAGATTATCCCACACACAAATCCTCTCGATTAGCATTACCATACTACTGGCTTAAATATATTGCATATTTAATTACGATACACATTACTGCTCGTACAGCGCAACATATTATTGCTATTTCTGATTATACAAAAAAATCGATTCAAAAACATTTTCGTATAAAGTCTCAAAACATCA